>JAWKIR010000008.1 GCA_041394245.1 Acidimicrobiales bacterium | reverse complement strand
CTGACCTCATGGTCAGTTCATAGTTCACGGGAGGTCGTCGCCGCAAGCGGGATTCGTCTCGGTGCCGCCGGGCGGCCGTGCCGAGCCTCACGCTCGTGGGGCCCGAGCACACTCCCATAGACTCAGTCCTCGTCGCGGTCCTGGACGAAGGGGACCGTCTCGGCCCGCTCGAACGGCGCGCGGGTGAAGCCGACGGAGAGGAGCGCGTAGTCCGCCGACATGCCGCCGAGGCCGCGGGAGGCCGCGATCTGCGCCGGGTGCTGCGCGATCCCGCCCGCCACCACGCCCGAGTCGAGCACCCAGGGCAGGCCCTCCGCGTCGGCCGTGGCGGCGGCGTGGAGCGTGTCGACGTCGGTCCGCAGGTCGCCCGCGAGCACGGCGATCCGCCGCGTGGGCAGCAGCAGCCCGCTCTGGTGCTCGGCAGCGTCGTACAGGTCGTAGAACCGCTCGGCGAGCTCGGCGTGGACGAGCACCAGCTCCTCGAGCAGGTCGTCGTCGGGCGCCCAGGCCTTGCCGAGCAGCCGCCAGGTGCCCGGCCGCACCGCGCCGCCCCACCAGGCGTCGGTGCCGAGCGGCTCCACCAGCAGCGACGGGTCGCCCGCCACCACGGTGCCCCCGAAGGTCACCGTGCCGAGATCCTCGAAGCCGTCGTCCTTCAGCTGCCGCAGCGTCGCCATCGCCCCGCCCCCGTCGGACGGAGGACTATCGACGCGCGTCCTGCTCGGCGAGGAACTCGTCGGTGTAGCGGAAGACGTTGTTCATGCCGACGGCGAGCGTGGCGATGAGCAGGTTCTCGCCGATGGGCACGCTCATCGTGAGCTCGCTCCATGTGGCGGTCATCCGCCAGGTCTCGCCGGTGCGGTGCTTCAGGAACAGGTCGATGGAGAAGGACTGGACGAGGCAGTTCCCGCCGCCGTCGTTGCACGCTTCGTCCTCGATCCAGCTGCGGGCGAGGATGGCCTCGCTGTCGTCGCTGTGGACCCAGCGGTAGTCCTTGAGCAGCTCGTAGGGGATGGTCACGCCGAGCGAGGAGGTGGCGATGTCGTTGGTGGTGCGCACCAGCCCGTCGCCGTCGAGGAAGGCCCGCTCGTCGCCCGTGACCTTGCGGTGGTAGTGCTCGTAGGTCTTCGGGTTCGAGAACATCTGGTCGTCGAGCACGATGTGGCCGGCGTGATCGAGCAGCGGGAACGGGCTCGGCGCGGCGACGGCGGCGCCGAGCAGGTCGCCGAGGTCTCGGTCGGGCCGGTCGACGTCGGCGACCAGATCGGCCGTCAGCGGGGTGAGCAGCCAGCCGTCCTCGGCCTGCTCGCTGTCGATGTTGTCGGCGAGCCAGGCCGCGAGGTTGTCGATGCCCTCGGGCAGGGCCTCCTCGTCCTCCCAGTTCGCGAAGAGGTAGCCGGTGAGGTCTTCCATCTCGGTGGGCGCGGGGTCGCGCTTCTTGGCGCAGCCTGCGGCGAAGATCAGCGTCAGGACTGTCAGAACTCGCACCGTCATCCGCGCCCCCAGCCCGTCACCGGAAGTGTGAGTGTGGTTCGCAGGTTAGCCCGCCCTGGGGTCAGAACCCACCCTGACCGTCCCATTTTCCATCCCAGGTGCGGTGGAGCGTCATCGTGAGCTTGGTGCCGGTCGTCCCGCACCGCCCCACCGCCTCGAACCGCTTCGGCGACTCGAGCGTGAACCGCGCGCTGTCGAGGCTCGTGCCGCTCACCTCGACCGGCGTGTTGGCGTGGTAGCT
>JAWKIR010000007.1 GCA_041394245.1 Acidimicrobiales bacterium | reverse complement strand
GCCACCGCCCCCGCAGGATCGCCAGCACCGCAAGGCTGATGGCGAGCAGGAGCACGCTCACTGCGATTGCCGTCTCGGGGTCCTGCTCGAGGGCCAGGAAGGTCTCGACCGGGAGGGTGCGGGTCCGCCCGCCGAGGCTGCCGGCGAAGGTGATCGTCGCCCCGAACTCGCCGAGTGCCCGTGCCCACGAGAGCGCGAGACCTGCTGCGATCGAGGGCCGCAGCACCGGAAGCGTGACATGCACGAACGTCTGCCACGGCGACGCTCCGGCGGCTGCGGCCGCCTCGTCGAGCACGGTGCCGTCGTCGCGGAGGGCCGATTCGACCGTGGTCACGAAGAAGGGCAGGGCGACGAAGGTCGCGGCGACCACCGCGCCGGCGGTGGTGAACGGCAGGGTGATGCCGAACCAGCGGTCGAGCCACTCGCCGAACAGGCCGCGGCGCCCGAGCGCGAACAGCAGGGCCGTGCCCCCGACCACGGGTGGCAACACCATCGGGAGCAACACGAGCACCCGGAGGACGGAGAACAACGGTCCTTCCTGGCGCGCCAGTACCCAGGCCAACGGAAGTCCCAACACGAGGCACAGGGCGGCGGCGCTCAGCGAGACGACGAGCGAAACCCGGATCGCCTCGAGGATCTCGCCGGAGGTCAGTCGCTCGAGGATGCTCGACCATGGCGCCCGCTGGAGCAGGCCGACCAACGGCAGGGCGAGCAGCACCACGGCCACGGCCGCGGGGACGGCGATCGGCCGTGGCACGATCCGGCGGGGGGCGCTCACGGGAGGAGGAATCCTTCGTCTTCGAGCAGGTCGCGGCCGGCATCGGCGCGCAGGAAGTCGATGATCGGTGATGGTTCGTCGCGCACCGAAGCCGCGAGATACGCCGTCTCGAAGCCGGTCAACGAGTCGTCGTCCAGGGTCGCGAGCCCGAGGTCGGCGGCGTCGGTCGCGTAGACCAGGCCTGCGTCGAGTTCGCCCCGGGCGATCTTGAGCGCGAGGGAGCGGACGTTGGGCTCCTCGGTGTCGACCGCCAGGTCCAGTCCGGAGTCGACGGCTCTGGCGGCCAGACGGCCACAGGGGACTTCGGCGGCGCAGACCCCGATCAGGAGATCCGGGTCGGCGAGGTCGTCGAGCTCGGCAACGCCGGCCTGGTTTCCCGGTGCGAGCGCAACGACGAGCCGATTGCGGGCGACGACCACCGGTTCGCCGGCCACGAGGCCCTGGTCGACCGCGTCGGCCATCGTCTCGGCATCGGCCGTGATCAACACGTCGGCCGCGGCCCCGTCGGCGAGCTGGCGAACGAGTCGGCTGCTTCCGGCGATGACCCAGTCGGTGTCGATGTCGAGTCGGGTGTCGATGGACGCGGTGAGTCCGGTGAACGAGGACGGGACCATGACCACCGTCGTGTCGCCGTCGCTCCCGCATCCGACGAGGCCCATCGCGGCCACGATGGCGATCGCCACCCGGGTGGTCGGCTTCACGGCGTTTCGATGATCACGTTGGTCGACTTGATCGATGCCACGGCCGGCGCGCCGGGCTCGAGTGCGAGGGCATCGACGGCTTCCGCGGAGATCAACGAGACGATGCGGTGGGGTCCCGCCTGGATCTCGACCTGGGCCATGACCGTGTCGCGCACGACCCGGGTCACGAGGCCCGGGAAGCGATTGCGGGCCGATACGTGGTTGGCGTCGGCCCCCGGCTGGTCGCCGAGCTCGAGGGCCAGCCGGGCGAGTTCGGTGCCGAGCACTTCGCGATGGCCACCCTCGGTGCGGGTCGTCTCGAGACGACCTTGATCGGCCCAACGCCGCACGGTGTCGGGGCTGACACCGAGAAGGCGAGCGGCTTCACCCATTCGAAACTGGTGCATGCCGAGA
>JAWKIR010000006.1 GCA_041394245.1 Acidimicrobiales bacterium | reverse complement strand
CCGGATCTTCCCGCCGCGATCGTCAACGCTCGGGCGTAGCGCTCCTCACGTTCGTCCGCCCGTGAGCTTCTCGAGGAACCGGGGGAGGTGGGGGTCGAATCGTGTGCCGGGCCGGTGTTCGATCTCGCCGATGGGCCACCAGCGGGTGTCGACGAACTCGCCGGGATCGGGTCGGATGGGAGTGTCGGCCGGGGCGATGAACGCGAACCAGAGCGAGACGTCGTCGTGCGGCGTATCGGTGCCGACCGTTGTCGTCACGGTGACCAGCAGCGGGCGATCACCAACCCGGGGGTGCGGGTCGGGCGAGATGCCCAGCTCTTCGCCGAGCTCTCGCCGGGAGGTGTGGGCGGGGTGTTCGCCGGGCTCGACGTGCCCGCCGGTGGGGAGCCAGAGGCCGGCGAGGCGGTGGTCGACGAGAAGGACCCGGTCGGTGCCGGGATCGATGACGACGGCATAGGAGACGAGGTGCATCGGCGGTGTGGCCGGCTTGGCCGTTCGCCACAGTGCCGCGCCGGAATCGATCCATCCCAGGACGACGGCGAGGTGTTCCTTCTCGATCGTGTCGTGGGGAGCGACGTCGGCGATGAGGCCGCGGGTGATGGCGCGGATGTCATCGGCGGGCCCCACACGTTCCATTGTCGCCAGTCTGGTCGACGGCGTTCAGGTCATGCTTGTGCCGGTTGGAGTTCCATGAGTTGTGGCGTGAGGAGTGCGGGAAGGGCAGGACGGCCAGTGAGGTAGCCCTGGATGTGGGTGATGCCGGAGGCGTGGAGCGAGATCAGCTGCTGCTCGGTCTCGACCCCCTCACAGACCACCGGGGCGTCGAGGATGCCGGCGATGGAGACGATGGCTTGCATGATCGCGCAGGAGTCGGTCTCGTCGCCGCCTGCCTGTTCGCGCATGGCGGAGAGCGTGAGGAGCAAAGAGCGGTCGATCTTGATGATGTCGAACGGGACCGAGATGAGTTGACCGAGGTTGGAGTAGCCGGATCCGAAGTCGTCGATCGAGATCCTCAATCCGGCATCCCGGAGGCGCTGGATTCGCTGTTGCGCGACGCCGGTGTGGTCGAGGGCGGCCGATTCGGTGATCTCGGCGACGAGGCGGTTGGTGGGCACGTTCCAGCGGCGGGCAGTCTCGAGAACACCGGCAACGAAGGCCGGCTCGGCGAGTTGGCGGGCGGAGACGTTGAACGAGACCGTGATGTCGGGGTCGACACCGGCCTCGATCCAGGCGGCGAGCTGGCGGCAGGCCTCGTCGAGGACCCACTTGCCGATACCGCAGATCTCTCCGGTGACCTCGGCGATGGGGATGAACTCGTCCGGTCCGATGGCGCCGAGGTGAGGAGAGGTCCAGCGGAGCAGGGCTTCCAGACTGACGATCGTCTGGTCCTCGGCGGTGACGATGGGCTGATAGACGAGGCTGAACTCGCGGTCGTAGTCCGCCTCCCGAAGGGCTCGGGTGATCTGGTTGTGGCGCGTGGTCGTGGATTCGAGTTCGGCTTCGTAGATCACGACCGTGTCGCCGCCCTGTCGCTTGGCCTCGTAGAGCGCGATGTCGGCTCGCCCGATCAGCGCCTCGGCGTGATCGCGGTCGTCGGTGAGCGCGACGCCGATGCTGGTACGGACGTGTTCGAGGCGGGCCCCGATCTGGAACGGTTCGTCGAGCGTGTCGAGGAGATGCTGGGCAGCGAGCCGGGCCGCGGCTTCGCCGGCGATGGACGGCAGGATGATGGCGAACTCGTCGCCGCCCATGCGCAGGATGGTCTGACCGGGCTGGATCGCGTTGGTGAGGCGGGCCGCGACCTGGGTGAGCAGTGCATCGCCGACCGGGTGGCCGAGACTGTCGTTGATGGTCTTGAACCCGTCGATGTCGAGCGTCATCAGCGCCATCGGTTGTCCCGTGTGCTCCATGGCGCTTCGGGCATCGCCGAGGCGGGGCTGCAGCACGCGGCGGTTGGGAAGCCCCGTGAGTGCATCGGTGCTGGCCTGGTGTTCCAGTTCGAGCCGCAGACGTGTCTCGATGGTGATGTCGCGGACCGTGATCACCCGGCCCCTCACGAGTTCGTCGGTGATCAGGTCCGAGACCCGGAGATCGAACCATCCGGAGTCGCCGTCGCGCTTGGTGAGTTCGAACGGCGCAGCCTGGCCCGTGCCGGTCTGGTGGAGATGGTTCCGCAACGCGGACCGCTGATCGGCGGGGGCCAGGCCGATCAGGTCCTCGACCTGTTCCGCGGCGGG
>JAWKIR010000005.1 GCA_041394245.1 Acidimicrobiales bacterium | reverse complement strand
CGACCGACCCGTCGGTCGCCGCCTTCGTCGACTACATGATGAGCGACGTCGGCCTCGAGTCGGTCACCACCGCGGGCTATGTGGACTTGGCCGACTCCGATCAGGTACTCGCCCAGGCGATCTGGGAGAACCGAACCACTGGCCGCAGCTGGGGCTGAGTCTCACCAACCTCCCTCGAGGGGGATGCCTCTCCACGGCGGGACGGTCACCGAGTGATGTCGGTGACCGTTCCGCCGTCAGGCGTTTCCGGGTCGGTGTCAGTCGTCGATGTCGGTCGTGCCGTCGTCGAAGTATCCCTGATGCTGGAGCGGTTCGGTCGCCGTGGTGACCACCCCGCCGACGTTTGCGACGATGCGCTTCCAGTAGCGGTAGAGGATCGCCCGAGGAACGACTTCGTGACCGGGGAGATCGGAGTGCATGCAATCGCGGATCTTGGCCTCGAGTTCACCGCGGAGCATGTCGGCCCGTTCGCGGAAGGCAGCGGCCTCGTCCATGTCGGCGCCGGACAGGAAGTCGGCCGCCTCGCCCATCATGTCGGAGATGGTGCGTCGGATCCGAGTGAGTTCGGCCGAGTCAGGAGCGCGCGAGAGATCGATCCCCTCTTCGGCGAGGTCGAGGATGTTCTTGGCCTGGTCGCCGATTCGCTCGATCTTCTTGATGAGGAGCGTGTAGCCGAGGACCTCGCCGATGTCGTCGCTGCCCTGCACCGAGACATGGACCACGAGTTCGCCGCGGAGCTGTTGCTCGGTTCGATTTATTCGCTCGTCGGTGGCCCGGATGTCGTCGGCGACGGTGCGCACGTCGGCGCCGCTCAGGACCGCGGTGGAGGCCAGGTCGAAGCTGTGACGGGCATCGGCCAGCATGGAGACGGTACGGGCGGTGATGGCCTCGAAGCCGCCGCCGTCGCTCCGACGGAAGAATGACATGACCATGTTGTGTCGCCTTTCAACGGAAGACCGCGACACCGACGAGCGGAATCACGATGAAAACGGTTACCACGTAGCCGATCGCCAATGCCTGGCGTGCCACCGCGATCTCTGCGAGGCCTTGGGCAAGTCGGATGGGGATCTTTCGGATCTTGGGCACGGGGTAGAGGATGATGATCGCCGTCACGTTGAAGAGAGTGTGGACGAGCCCCACCGTGAGGGCGTTGGCATTGGCGGCGGCCAGGGCCGCAAGGAGTGCCGTGATGGTCGTACCGACGTTGGCGCCGAGGGTCACGGGATAGATGTTGTGAATGCTGACGACGCCCGCAGCCGCGAGCGGCACCATGATCGACGTCGTGATGCTCGACGACTGCACGGCAACGGTGATGACGAGGCCCAGGAGAATTGCGACCGTGCCGCCGCCCTTGCCGAGCATCGCGTTGAGGCTGCGTTCGATGCGGTCGGCGACGAGGCGTCGCATGTTGCGCGTGATGAAGGTGAGCGCCAGAAGCACGATCACGAGTCCGATCAGCACCATGATCGTGCCGAGCGCGGTGGTCTCGACCCCGAAATCACCGACCAGATCCTCGATCCAGCCCACCGGCTCCTTGACCCAGCGTTTGATCGGGCTGTTGTACTCGACGCCGGCCGACCCGACGAGCTGCTCGCTGATCCACTCGGCAGAACGAGAGAGCCAGCCGGTGACCAGTTCGAGCGGTAGCAGGATCGCCACCGCGATGAGGTTGAAGAAGTCGTGGACGGTCGCCGCCGCGAACGCTCGCTTGAACTCCTCGGACTGACGGGCCGACCCGAGCGACACCAGCGTGTTGGTGACGGTCGTCCCGATGTTGGCTCCCATGATCATCGGGACTGCGTCATCGACGCCGAGCGCTCCGGATGCCACGATGCCGACGATCACCGAAGTGCTCGCCGACGACGACTGTACGAGCACCGTCCCGAGGATGCCGACGAAGAGGCCGGCGAACGGGTTGCTCACCCCTTGGAACAGACGTTCCTGGGTGTCGGCACCCATCACCTTCACGCCCGACTCGAGCAGCGACACGCCGACGAGGAACACGTAGATCAGTGTGAGAACGAACATCGCCTGCACACCTGCGGGCATCTCGCGTTCGACCGGATTCGTCTGCGCGGTCTTCATAGCCGGACGGAACGTAACAGGCAGCGAGAGGGAGTGCCTGGCCCGGCTCGTTCACCCAGCGTTCACCTCGGCGAAGGCGGGCGTTCACCCGAGGGTCGACGTCCGTCCAGACGCGCTCCGTAGCGTGATTCCACGTGACCGACTTCCTCCCCCCCAGTCGCGCCGATCGCATGCGCAGCGTCGGTCTCGTTGTCGCTCTCCTGGCTGTCTTCGCCCTGGTGGCGGCGGTCGTCGACGCGTTGAACGACGAGCCGACGCAGGTGGTTGCCCGTGGCGGCTCCGACGTTGCTGTCGATGTCGATCGTCCGGTGGACATTCCGGTGGAGGATCTCGAGGGCGAGTATCTGGTCTCGGGTTCGTCGACCGTCTTCCCGATCGTGCAGCAGCAGGCCGAGGAGTTCGCGGCCCTCGCTCCCGGTGTCGCGATCACCGTGGAAGGCCCGGGCTCGG
>JAWKIR010000004.1:300000-514878 GCA_041394245.1 Acidimicrobiales bacterium | reverse complement strand
ACCGTCTCCACGATCTTCGCCGTACACAACAGCGCGCCCTGCTCACCGTGCATGAACTGGCTCAGGAGATGGTTCTGCATCTCGATGCCGAGCTCGAGGTACTCCTTGTCACCCCAGTTCTTCAGCGGGGTGTTGCTCAGGTCGAACGGCGGTGCGAGCTCGTGCGAACCCGACATGGCGAAGTTCTGGTCGCGCACCATCTTCTCGACATCGACCTCGGTCTCCCACGGAAGATCGGTCGTCGCGTTCCACTGCGAGGTCTTGGCCTTCTCGTAGAGCTTGTCGAGCTTGGCCCGCTCGCCCTTGTCGTAGCCCCACGTGAAGATCGCGTCGGCGTTGTCTTCCACCGCATGGATCACGTCGGTCTCGTCGAGCGTGGTGATCGCGAGGATCGCCTCGGCGTCGTTGAGGTCGGCGCGCCCGAGGATCTCCTCGTTGGAACGCATCTTTGCGGTGATGTCGGTGATGGTCATGGTGATCCTCGGTATCGGCGCCGTTCGCCGTCACCTTACGCCGTATGTCACTGCGGGGAAAGGGTGCGTTCCTCGAGGATCTGGAGCAATTCACGCGCGACCATCGGCCCGGCATTCTGGTTCTGTCCGGTGACGAGGTTGCCGTCGACCACCCAATGGTTGGCGAACGGGTCGCGGAACCGGGTCTCGCTCTCGAACTCCGCGCCGACCTTGCGCAGTTCCGTCTCCGGGTGATGCGGGGTCGACCCGATGCCGAGCTCCTGGACCTGCTTGTCGGTGACCGCACTGATCCTGCGGCCCTTCACGAGCGGCTCACCGTCGATCCCCTTGGCGTTGATCAAGCCGAGCGGACCGTGGCAGACGCCGCCGATCAGCTTGTCGGCGGCGTTCGCCTCCGTCATCTTCTCACCGAGGATCTCGGAGAACCCGAAGTCGAAGGCCGCCCCCCATCCACCGGCGAGGAACACGATGTCGTAGTCGTTCATGTCGAGATCGCCGATGGCGAGCGAGTGGGTGACCTTGTCACGGAGCTGGTCGTCGCCCAGGAAGCGGTCGTCCTCGGGGGTCCGGATCGGGGCGCGCAGCGACTGGGGGTCGACCGGGACCACACCACCGAGCGGGCTGGCGATGTCGACCGACAGACCCGCGTCGAGGAACGCGTAGTAGGGCACGGTCATCTCGCTGGCGAACACGCCGGTCGGCTTGCCGATGTCGAGCACACCGGCATTGGTGGCGATCACCAGCGCCCGTCGACCGGGAAGGTCGAACTCGACCGGATCGGTGTCGTCGGGGTGCATGCCGACCTTCTGCAGGAGCTTGCGGACCAGACGGGCGGGAGGAGGTGGGGTCTTGGTCATGGGGCCTCGAGAGGGTCGGCGTGACGCATACGGCCACGGGGCGTTTCGTTCGGGGACACAGCGGGTGCCTTCGTCCTCGAGCACGGTGCGGAGATGGGCGAGGACCTCGGCGGCGGCCTCGTCGGTCCATCGGTTGTCGGTCTCGATCGGATCGGTGTCGAGGTCGTAGAGCTCCCACTGATCCGGCAGCGCCTCGGTGCGGTACTGCGGTCCGGCGGGGCCGTTCGCGGCGAGATGCCGGACCCCGGGCTCGGTCCAGGTCGCGGGATCGTCGAACGTCCGCACGAGCTTCCAGAGATGACCACCACCACCCGACGCGTCGGCATCGGAGACCCGGGCGACGATCCCCTCGAAGTTCGCAGCGACATGGGCGGGCACCTGGATACGCAGCGGCATCGGCGGCTTGTCGACCCGGCCGAGGCGGCGGGCCACGCCGGAGGCTCCGGTATCGCCTTCGAGCATGTTGTCGTTGGTCATCAGGTAGACGGCCCGGTCGCGGTCGGCGGGGGCATCGCCGTCGACGACCGGCATGAGATTGCGACCGGGGAGGGGGTGCACCTCGGAGAACGAGGCCCGCAGCGTGGCCGCGACCGCGGCCTCGTCGATGCCGGCGGCACCCAGCAGGGTGGGCACGAGATCGACGTGTGACGTGGGCGCATCGTCGATGGAGGCGCCGGATGTCGCCTGCTCCCCCACCCGGGCGATCGCGAACGGCACCCGTGTCGCCTCGTCGTAGAGCTGGAACCACTTCTGGTGGAGCCCGCCATGGGACCCGAGCAGGTCGCCGTGGTCGGACGTCCGGACGATGACCGCGTTCTCGGAACCGGCGACGACGGCCCGCCTCACCTGGTCGATCGGCGCGTCGACCTCGGCGTGGAGCCGGTAGTAGGTGTCGCGATACTTCTGGGCGTTGCCCGCATAGATCCGGGCCACGGCAGGCACCGGCCCGTAGCCGCCGGGATAGGCCTCGCGGTAGGCGATCTGCGCCGCGGGCTTCGTCGCGAGGTCCTCGTGGGCGGTCGGCGATTCGGCGATCGGCGGCGGGTCGAGCCGTGTCGACGGCTTCAGCGGGTTGCGCCGCACCCAGGCCGGGAAGAGGACGATGTCGTGGGGATTCACGAAGCTGGCGACGAGCAGGAACGGTCTGCGCGCGTCGGCGTCACCGGCGCGGCGGCGGGCGTAGCGATCCTCGAGCCAGGCGACGACCCGCGCCGCGATCAGCGGATCACGGCGCAGACCCGAGTCGGCCATGGCCCCGCCGTGGGGTTCGGGCCCGACCCAACCGGAGAAGCCGAACGGGTCGAGTCGATCGGCGGCGAGGTAGCGCCCGACTGCCTCGGGGATCACGTTGCCGTCGTCGTCGTTGGTCGACACACGCTCGCCGTCGTCGTCGTGGAGGTCGGCGTGGGTGATGTGCCACTTGCCGTCGTAGTGGGTGTCGTAGCCCGCCGCCCGGAACCAGTGGCCGAGCGTCGGCACCTCGCCCTCACGCAACCAGCGCATCCGCGAGTCGTCGGCCATCTTGCCGAGTCCGTCGGTCTGGGTCACACCGTGGACCGCGGGGTAGTGCCCGGTGAACAAGGTGGGACGACTCGGCACGCAGGCGAGCGAGCCCGTGTAGTGACGCCGGAAGTTGACGGCGTTGTCGTCGAACCACGACTCGGCGGTGAGGACACGCCGCCGCCATGCGGTGACGTCGGGGGTCTCGTAGGGAGGGGCCGCACGCTCCTCGTCGCTCATCAAGATGATGACATCGGGCCGGTCGGTCATCCGGGGGCTCCCTGCGCGAGATGGGCGGCGAGACCGTCGAGCATCTCGTCCGACGCTTTGCCGAGTGTTCGGCCCACCGCCCGGGCGATCGCCTTGTGAGGAGGTCGGGGGCCGGCGTCGATCTCCGATGTGAGCGTCGCCACCGTGTGATCACCCGACGCCTCCAGCGTCCAGGTGTTGGTCACCGACCTGATCACCGACGGAAGTCCGGTCAGCCGGTAGCCGAGCGTTCGACCCGGCTCGTAGACCTCGACGGTCTCCACCACGGTGATGCGACCGGTCTGGATCCTCCGCACCATCCCGATCCCCTCTGTCTGCGCTGTCAGCAGACACGAATGATCGACGTTGGGCGCCCACGCGCTGATGGCGGCGAAGTCGGCCAGCACGGCCCAGACCGCATCGGGTGGCGCGGAGATCTCTCTGCGCTTGGTGATGGTCGCCATGGACAGAACCTAAGTTCTGGCAGTGATACTGTCAATATCTTCGGATGGTCTCGATCTTCAGGTGGTCCCGCGGCCCGTCAGCCAGGTGGCCGGGTGCGCGTCGGCCGGGAACATCGAGCTCTGCCAGCGTTGCATGCCGGCGATCCAACGGTCGACGTCTTCGCCCTTGCGGGCCACGTACTCGGCGACCTCCGGATGTGGAAGCACGTGGAACCGTTCGTCGCGAAGCGCCTCGATCACGGTCTGGGCCACGTCGTGCGACGACAGGGTGCCGTCGGCTCCGGCCACGTCGGATCCGGGGCCGCCGATCTTCTCGACATCGGGACTGTTCTGGACGATGTTGGTCGCGACGGCCTGGGGGCACAGCACCGAGACCCCGATGCCCTGATGTCCATGGGTGATCGCGATCCACTCCGCGAGCGCCACGGCGGCGTGCTTCGTCAACGCATAGTGCAGTGAACCGAACTGCGACAGCAGACCGGCCGCCGACGCGGTGTTGAGGAGATATCCCTCCCCTCGGGCCGCCATGTGGGGAATCACCGCCCGGGCGGCGTGGAGATGGGCGAGCACATGCACCTCGAACATGCGGGAGAGGTCGGCGACCGGCGCCTCCAGTCCCCCGACGGTGAGGTAGCCGGCGTTGGAGACGAACAGCGCGATCGGACCGATGTCTCGCTCCGTCGTCTCCACGACCGAACGGATCGCCTCCCCGTCGGTCACGTCACATGCGATCCCGGTGCCGCGCACCGACTCGGCGACGGCCCGCGCGCCGTCACCGTCGCGATCGACGACCACGACATGCGCCGCCCCCTCCGCGTGGAAGCGCTCGACGAGCGCTCGGCCGATACCGCTGGCACCACCCGTGACCACGGCGATCTTTCCCTCGAGTTCCATGGCCGCGGAAACTACACCGCCGACCGGCGACCGTGCCCCGGCGCGCGACCGGTCAGCGGAACGACTCGGCTATCAACGCAACGCCGAGCACCGCGAAGACGACCGCGGCGCCGATCTTGATCGCACGCTCGGGCAGGCGCGCACCGAGCTGATGGCCGACCACGATCGCGAGGGCGTCGGCGGCGACCATTCCGAGCGTCGAGCCGAGCCAGGTACCGACCAGGCCGTTGTCGGTCGCCAGCGTCACCGTGGCGAGCATGGTCTTGTCGCCGAGCTCGGCGAGGAAGAACGCCGACCCGACGGTGACGAACGCCGACCTCGAACCGCTGTGTGCACGGGCCGTCTCGTCGTCGTCGAGGCTGTCGCCTTTCAACGTCCAGGCGGCGAACCCGAGGAAGGCGAGACCGGCGACCACGGAGATGGCATCGGTGGGCAACGCAGAACCGACTGCGGCACCGAAGAGGACACTGAACAGGTGGACCAGCGCCGTGGCCGCGGTGATGGCAGCGAGAATGGTCGCGGCCGGATAGCGCGTGGCGAACGTCATCGCCATCAGCTGGCTCTTGTCGCCGAGCTCGGCGACGAAGATGACGCCGACGCTGATCAGGAACGCATCCATGGCAGGGCTTTCGTCGGAGGAGTCCGCATCATGCCGGTCACCCCTGCCGAATCGCCACACGGGCCGGGCGCGACGACGACCGGGACGAACCCTCCGATGGGAGGAGTCGTCCCGGTCGTCGGACAGTTGCCTCAGGCGGCGACGTAGGTCTCGGTGCGGGTGTCGGTGCGCCGATCGCGGATCCGGATGCGGATCTGACCGTCTTCCAGCTCGAGGTTCAGATCGACCCGGTCATCGCCACTCCATGTGGCCTCGACCTCTCGACCCGAGCTCCGTTCGACATTGACCGACCAGCCGGGGTTGGCCGACACGTTGGTGAGCACCAGCTGCGAGCCGTCGAACACGAAGGTCGCGTTGCCCGCATCGAGCACGCTGATCGTGCGGGGCGGCCCGGCCACCGGTGCGGGCACAGTCGTCGAAGTGGTCGACGAGGGCACACTCGTGGTGGGTACGGTCGGCGTGGTCGAAGGGGTCGCCGGAGTCGAGGGCGTCGACGGGGTCGAGGGAGTCGAGGGCGTCGATGACGACCCGGTCGAGATGGAGGTCTCGGTGCGGGTGTCGGTGCGCCGATCGCGGATCCGGATGCGGATCTGACCGTCCTCGAGCTCGAGGTTCAGATCGACTCGACCATCGCCGCGCCAGGAGGCCTCGACCTCACGACCCACCGAACGCTCGACGCTGACCGACCAGCCGTCGTTCGCGGTGACATCGGTGATCAGTAGCTGCGAGCCGTCGAACACGAAGGTCGCAGTGCCGGCATCGAGCACGTCGACCGTCCGGGCGGGGCCGGCCGTCGGCGATGCCGCCGGCAACGTCGTCGATGGCGCCGACGGCACCGTGGTCGACGACGAGGACGAGGACGACGAGGAGGAGGAGGAGGAGGAGGAGGACGACGAGGAGGACGAGGAGGACGAGGACGAGCGGTCGTCGTCGGCACCGTCACGGGCCCGCACGCGGATCCGGAGCTGACCGTCCTCGAGCTCGACATTGAGGTCCAGACGTCGGTCACCGGAGCGGAAGGTCACTTCGACTTCGCGTCCGACCGGCACCTCGACGGATGCCCGCCAGCCGGACGTTGCGTCGGCCGACACGACGGACAGGGTCGCGGCATCCCGTTGCACGGTCACCATGCCGGCGTCCTCGACGGGAATGGCGAGCTGGCCGCCGACCTCGAGAGCGACGGACTGCGTCGATGCCGTCCGGGCGACGGACGAGGCGACGACCGACGACGACGAACCGGACTCGCTCGGCGACGAGGCCAGGGCGAAGGCGGTGCCGGCGAGCACGACCACGGTGATGGTTGCCGCTGTCGCACCGTTGCGAAGGTTGCGGAATAGGGACTTCATGATGGACCTCAGTTGTTGTGGCTACTGAGGGCATCGTGCGAGAGCCGGTGATAAGCGGTCCCTCTGCGCGGCTTAGAACAGTCCTAAAACCGCGAGCTGCGCTCGCGGGGCCGCGAGGTGTCGAGGGGGAGCACCAGCATGACCTCGGCGCCGCCCAGCCGGCCGGCGCCGACCACGAACGACCCATCGGCCTTGTCGGCCAGGCGGCGGACGATGTCGAGGCCGAGTCCGGTGGAACCCGATCCGGATGTGCCGCGTTCGAGAGATTCCTCGCTGAACCCCGGGCCGGCGTCGGCAACCCAGATCCGCACCGTCTCGTCGCCGGCCTCGAAACCGACGGACAGCGCGACCCCTTCGTCGGTGTACGAGAACGCGTTCTCGAGCACGACGTCGATCGCGGCGGCGAGCTCGGCTTCGGGCACCTGGACCCGGAGTGGGCCGCCGCCGGGCTCGAAACGCCACGGCCGCTCCTGATCCTCGGCCAGCACCTGCCAGAACTCGGCGCGCCGGGTGACCACGTCGGCGGCATCGCAGCCGCTCGACGCCTCGATCAGTCCTCTCGCTTCGTGGATCAGGTCGTTCACCACTGCCGTGACATCGTCGAGGTCGATCGCCAGCTGCGCGGCCAGCTCGGCGTCGTCGACCTGATCCAGGCGCATCCGCAACTTCGTCAACGGGGTACGGAGGCGGTGGGACAGCTCGGCCACCAGCTCACGCTCCCGCTCGAGCATTCCCGACACCCGGCTCCCGAGGGCATTGAACACGTCGGCGAGCTCCACGAGCTCCTCCGGCCCGTCGGGGTCGACGCGCGAATCCAGATCGCCGTCACCGAGGCGCCGCGCTGCTGCCGCGAGGTCCTGCGTCGGCTGGACCACGCTGCGGCTCAGCCGATCGGCCACGACCACCGAGATCAGGACGAGCAGACCACCCACGCCGGCCAACGCGCCCCATGCCCGGTACTGCCCCTCCCGACGCTGGGCATCGGGCACGAAGACCCGGATCACCGAGAGCTGATCCGGCCCCGTCGCCACCGCGGACACGACCTCGATACCGCCCGCGGTACTCCCGATCGCCGACAGGCCGTCGCGCAGCGCCGCGTCCATTCGTTCGGACATCTCGACATCGGGGCCGATGTTCCAGCCCTGCGAGGTGACGACGGTGAGTCGGCCCTGCCGCCCGGCATCGGTCGAGAGCATCACGGATTCGATCGTGTCCCGAGTGGCTCCCGCGACCAGCGCCGGAACGATCGCCGCCGCGTCGGCCCGAGCGCCGTCCAACGACCGGTCCTCGGCGGTGCGGGCCACGAGGAACCCGAGCGGGACGACGAAGGCCAGGGCGACGAGCGTCGACACTGCCACGAAGACGAGGATCAGCCGGCGCCTCATGCGGGGTCGACGAGCTTCACACCCACCCCGCGCACCGTATGGAGGTATCGGGGGGCCTGCGCCGACTCACCCAGCTTCCGCCGCAACCACGACAGGTGCACATCGATGGTCTTGTCGGCACCTCCGTAGGGCTCGCGCCATACCTCCGCGAACAGCTCCTCGCGAGAGACGACACGACCCTCATTGGCGGCCAGGTAGGCGAGCAGGTCGAATTCCTTGCGGTTGCAGGAGAGGGTCTGACCATCGAGCTCGACCGTGCGACCGCGGAGGTCGATGCGCAGCCCTCCCACTTCCAACGATCGCGAGGCGCCACTCGATTCGACGCGGCGCAGCAGGGCCCGCACGCGCGCTTCCAGTTGCGGGCCGGAGTACGGCTTGACGACGTATTCGTCGGCGCCGGCATCGAGCAGGCGGACGATCTCGGCGTCGTCGTCACGGGCCGTCGCGATGATCACGGGCACATCCGACACGGCGCGGATCATTCGGAGCAGGTCGCCGCCGTCGAGATCGGGCAACCCGAGGTCGAGGACGACCACGTCGGGCGCACTGTCGACGATCCCCTGCAGCGCCGCCATCGCCGATGCCTCGGACCGCACGACATGACCGGCATCGGCGAGTGCGCGCACCGCGAGCTCACGGATCTGGAACTCATCCTCGACGACGAACACGGATGCCATCGCATGAAGGTACGTGACGGTGTCGGAGTCGTGGGCCGTTTAGGAAGCATTTAGGGTTCGCTTCACCCGCGACCGACCGCCTCTCCACGACACTGGAGCCATGAAACAGATCGGGTTCACGGCTCTCTGGCTCCTCGCCACCTGCACGGCGGTGGCCGTCGCGTGGGCAGGAGTCTCCGTCGTCGACGACGAGATCGTCGATCCCGCTCCCGCGAGGGAGATCGCGGCCGCAGTGGCCGATGAACTCGCCGCGGACACCTTGGCGTCGAGCGCAGACGTCGACGCGGCGCAATCGAGCACGACGACAACCGCACCCGGGGCGCCGATCGACTCGTCGGTCCCCCTTTCGCCGTCGGGCGTGACCACACCATCGACCACCCCGACACCGTCGACGGCACCCACACCATCGACTGCACCCACCCCGTCGAGCGGGCCCACGCCGACCACCACCACTTCGGCACCCGCGGCACCGACCACGCCGTCGACGAGCACCACCACGACACAGCCGCCGGCGACCACCACGACTGCGCCAGCGGCTCCCGCCCAGACCCAACAGTTCGACCTCGTCGGCGGGTCGACCGCCATCTCGTTCTCGGCGACCGGGGTGACCGTGCTGTGGGCGAACGCGAACACGGACTTCGAAGTCACGATCGAACCGGAGTCACCCGGCTGGAAGGTCGAGTTCCGTTCCGACGACCACCGTTCGCGTATCGATGTCTGGTGGTCCGGCGGGCCCCGCAACGAGATCCGCGAGGAACCCGACAACTGAGATTCCCGGCGGAGCCGACGCGGTCGACGATCGCTCCTCGCCTTGGCCTCCGGGCACGCGTCGTGATGGCCTCTGCCCCGATGACCGTCGCCTGCCCTTCTCAACGGATCCGTTGCCTGCGCCCTCTCGTGGTCGGCACCGCGCTGCTCCTCGCCGTGTCCGGATGCAGCGACGACAGCGATACGGCCGCTCCCGCCGCGCCCGTGTCGACCACCAGCGTCGCGCCGGAGCCGGCCGACATCCTGCCCGCCGGGGCAGAGGATCTCGTCGGGCGTTGGGCCCACTTCGATGCCGTCGCCTACGAGGACGACGTGTTCAAGAGCCTCATCATCTCGACCGGCTTCAGCGATCTGGAACTGCGCGACGGCGTGCTCTGGAACCGCCAACGCTTCTGCCACGCCGAGATGGCGAACGACCAGGGCATCGACACGTCGATCTCCGACGAGGCGACCTCCGCCATCATCCCGATCGACACGCCGGTCGAGGTCTCGTCGGTCGATGGCCGGCTCCGCGTCGTCCGACCCGCGACCCCCACACCGATCGGCATCGATCTGGCCGATCCCGCCAACGACGCGCTGCCGACCGACCCCGACGACCCCCGGATCGTCGACAGCGACGGCGACGGCTTCCCCGGGGTCACCGCCCACATCCGCATCACCGACGACATCGAGGGCGACCTCTACATCGCCCGGCGGGAGATCTTCGAGTACGACGTCACCCAGGAGTCCCCCGACCGTCTCGTGGGCACGATCACCGACTCGTCCGAGCAGCTGGTACTCGGTGCCAGCAACGAGATCTTCATCACGCCCGCCCAGTGGGAGCAGGTGCCCGATCCGTCCCTCAACCCGGTGATCTGGCAACGGGTCGACGCCGACTGGGACTGCGCCCGTCTGGCCGCGGAACGCGACGAGATCTTCCCACCGGATCCCGTCGTCGACTGGTGACGATCAGCCTCGGCCGGCCCTCCCCCGTTCGGATCGAGCGACACCACCTCGCCGCAGCACGGCCATCTGCCGTCGGCTAGGGAGCCGGGACCTCGAGGACCACCGCGGAACCCATCCCACCGCCGGCACACATGGCCGCAACGCCGGTGCCACCGCCGCGACGCCGCAGCTCGTGGATGAGGCTGATCACCATACGAGACCCGGTCATCGCGATCGGGTGACCGAGACTGCACCCGCTCCCGAGAACATTCACGATCTCCTCGTCGATCTCGAGGATGCGTGTGGTTGCGACACACATCGAGGCGAACGCCTCGTTGATCTCCCAGAGGTCGACGTCGTCGATGGTCAGACCGACACGGTCGAGGGCCTTCGGAATCGCGAGCGTCGGCGCGAGGCCGGTTCGCTCGGGAGCGATGCCGACGGAAGCCCACCCCCGCACGACGGCCAGCGCCTCGAGACCTTCGGAGGCGAGCAGCGAGTCGTCGACAACCACGACGGCGCCGGCCGCATCGTTCAGACCGGCGGAGTTGCCGGCGGTGATGCTGAAGCCCTCGATCTCGGGGTGCAACGGAGGGAGCGCGGCGAGCTTCTCCATGCTCGACGAACGACGCGGGTGCTCGTCGACGGAGAAGGTCCGGGTGCTTCCGTCTCGCTCCACGATGTTGACCGGGTAGATCTCCTCGACGAACGCGCCGGCGTCGATCGCCGCGACGGCACGCTCGTGGGAACGCAACGCCCACGCGTCCATCTGCTCGCGGGTGACACCCGCCTCGGTCGCGGCGTTCCAGCCGACGGTGATCGTCATGTCCATCGCCGGCGCATCGGGGCGCTCGGCGTGGCTGGGCGACATCCAGGATTCCCAATCGTCGGTACCCGGGACCCGGCGGGTCGACGTCGGCATGGTCGACGTGGAATGCACGCCACCGGCGATGACGGCGCGGTCCATGCCGGCGCGTATCGAAGCCGACGCGGTGCTGATCGCCGCGAGACCCGATGCACAGTGACGGTTGTGGGCCAACCCGGGCACGCCCTCGAGGCCGGCCTCGATCGCGGCATAGCGGGCGATGTCGCCGCCGCCGTAGAGGGACTCGCCGAGGATCACATCGTCGAACAGTGCCGGGTCCATCCCCGAACGACTCACGATCTCGCGCACCACGGACGTCCCCAACGCCAGCCCGTCGACGTCGACCAGCGACCCCTTGAACGCGGTGCCGATCGGCGTCCGTGCCGTCGAGACGATGACTGCTTCACCCATGGCCGTGCCCTCTCCCCCGCCGGCACGTTGCTGTGCCGCGTCGGAGAAAGGCTCTCACCATTGGGGCCTCGACGGCGAAACGAACAGCGCTACCGGCGACGAAGTCGCTGCAGCAGACCCAGTGGCTTGCGCTCGCCGGGACCGCACGTGCACCGGTCGGCCGGCGCCACATCGGCGAGAATCTGCTCGACATGGGCGCCGCATCCCGCCCACGACGGCTTCCCACACGTTGCACAGGTGATTCGACGGCACATGTCGACGACGGTATCGCCGCTGCGGTGCCATCGCGACCCCGGCTCGCTACGGTCGATCGGGCCGATTCAAAGGAACCGATGAGCTCCGAACCCCACGCACCGACCAGCCTCGAAGAGTTCTTCTCCTCCCCCGACGAAGCCGACCTCGAGTTGGACGACGGGCATGCCGATGTCGGTTCACGCATCGAGGAAGCTCGAGTCGCGGCCGGGATCGACCGGGAGACGTTCGGCGCACAGGTCGGCGTCGATGTCGAGACCGTTGCCACCTGGGAGTCGGGAGAGGCGTCGCCGAGGAGCAATCAACTCGTCGCGATCGCCGGAATTCTCGGGGTCAGCCCGCCGTGGCTCATGATCGGCCACGGCGAATCTCCCGGCACGCCCGACCACACCCCCTCGGCCGCTCCCGAACTGGCCGAGATCCGCGCCGAACTCGAGGGCCTGGTGCAACGCCTCGATCGTGTGGTCGACGCGCTCCCCGACACCGAGGATTCCGCTCCCGACTGAGCCGCGTCAGTCGACCGTCTCGACCTTGTGGGAGACGAAGCCGTCGACCCCGACGGGCTTCGCTCCGGCGAGGGTGATGCGCTCCATCCTGCGCTGGTAACCCGTGAGCACATCGGCCGGCGCCATGTGAGCCGTCGCCCGGTTGTCCCAGAACGCAACGCTGCCAGGCTCCCAGTTGAACCGCACGGTGAACTCGCTGCTCGTGAGGTGCTCGCAGAGGCACGCCAGGATGTGCGCGCTCTCTCGGCGCGACAACTCCCGGATGTGGCTGGTGAAGTCGGGGTTCACGTAGAGGATCCGCTCACCGGTCTCGGGATGGACCGTGACGACCGGATGCACGGCCCGGAGACGGGTCGCCTCGAACGATCGCATCAGGGGCGTCGGTTCGCCGCGCACGAGGTGCAGCACGTTGTGGTGCTCGGCGGTCAACCCGTCGATGAACGACCGGAGCGGCTCCGACAGCCGCTCGTAGGCGACCGCGAGGTTGGACCACTGGGTGTCGCTGCCGTAGGGCGGGATCTCGACGGCACGGAGGATGGAGCCGAGCGGCGGTGCCTCGGTGTAGGTGACGTCGCTGTGCCAGCGATGCTCGAGCCGCGAGGCCGTCGGATCCTCGTCGGGATCGGTCTCGATGACGACGATCTGGGGGTGTTCCGGGAATCGCGGCGGAAGCGTCGGATGGGCGGGCGTCACCTGACCGAAGCGGGCGCCGAACGCCACCTGTGCATCGCGGTCGAGCTCCTGATCACGGAAGAAGACGACCTTCCACTGCAGCAGGGCGGCGCGGATCGCGCCGATCTGCGCGTCGTCGAGATCGGACGCGAGGTTCACACCACGGATCTCGGCCCCGATGTGCTGCGACAGCGGCACGATCTCGATGTCGGTCACGTCTCTGGTCTGTGCACTCACGTTGTTCCCTTCATTGCCGCTCCCTATTGCCCGCTTCGGCCTGCGGCCTGCATCATCGCCACCAGATTCTGCGGATCGTACGGTGCCGCGGCACCGGGGCGATATGTCACGGCCGTCAACTGGCCCGCATAGGGGAAGGCGCCGTGTGCCTCGTAGACGCTCCAGATCACCGGCGATCGCCGGTCGATGCCCACATCGACACCCTGGAACGGCGCGAACCCGAGCAGCATCGGCGTTGCCGGGAGCGTGGCCCTCTCCACACCGTCGACCGTCACGGCGAAGTCCCAGGTGTAACGCTTCCCCACGGTGGCCCGCAGCTCGACGATGTGGTGGCCCGGCGACAGCACGCCGGCATCGGCGAACGACAGTTCCCCGTAGTGGTTGTAGCCGAAGCGCAGCACTGCGTCCTCGATGTAGAGCGAGTAGCCGCCACCCTGATCGCCGTGGGCGACGAGCACCCCGTCGGCACCGTCCGGATGGTCGAGCTCGACCTCGACGACGAAGTCCCGGAACGCGATCAGCTTCTGCGATCGGTACCGCTCCAGCGTCGGCGTCCCCGGCAACAGACGGACCGGTTCATGGAACCTGGCGTCGTCGGGGCGCCGCAGCACCTGCAGCAGACCGGTCCCGTCGTCGAGCGGGAACACCGCGTTCTCCCAGGCCGATTCCTCCCAGGCATCGGCGAGCTCGGCGACCTTGTCAGGGCGCTCGGCTGCGAGGTCGACCGTCTCGGTCGGGTCGGCGACGATGTCGTAGAGCTCCCAGTCACTGCCGTCGTAGGGCGCGCCGCGGGCGTGCAAGGCGACCAGCTTCCAACCATCGCGGTAGAAGCTGCGATTGCCGAAGCACTCGGAGTACTGCTCGAGGTGCGTGCTCGCAGTCGCGCCAGCGACGACAGCATCGGCGAAGGTCACGCCGTCGATGTCGTCCCCGGGTGGCAGCCCGGCGAGATCGAGGATCGTCGGGAAGAGATCGGTGACGTACTGGTACTGATCACGCACACCGCCGCGATCGGCCTCCGGGATCCCGCCCGGCCACGACACGATCATGGGTACTCGCACGCCGCCGGCGTGAGTCGACGACTTGTAGAGCCGGAACGGCGTGTTCGAGGCCATGCCCCAGCCGCGCGGATAGTGCACCAACGTCTGCGGACCGCCGATCAGCTCGGGATCGCGGGGGACGTCGAGATTCCACCCGGTCATGGCGCCGGCACCACCGAAGCGTTTGAAGTAGCTGCGGGACCCGGTGGCGCCGCCCTCCTCGGTACCGCCGTTGTCGGAGGTGAAGATGACCACGGTGTTCTCGGCGTCGCCGAGCTGCTCGATCGCGTCCATGAGGCGGGCCAGGTTCTGATCGACATTGTCGACCATCGCCGCGTAGACCTCCATGTAGCGGGCGAACACCGAGCGTTCGTCATCCGTGTGGTCGTCCCACGCCCGGACCTCGTGGCCCCGTTCGTGGTTGCGGGGCGACATCGGGGTGCCCGCGGGGAAGATCCCCTTGTCGATCTGACGGGCGAACCGGTCCTCGCGCACCGCGTCCCAGCCGATGTCGTAGTTCCCCCGATACCGGGCGATGTCGGACTCCTTGGCGTGGAGCGGACCGTGCACCGCGCCGTGAGCCAGATAGAGGAAGAACGGACGATCGGCGTCGTGGGCCCGCAACGCCTTCAGGTAGGAGATCGCCTCGTCGGTGATGTCGTCGGTGAAGTAGTAACCGTCGGGGTATGTGTCGACGTCGACCGGCGAGTTGTCGCGGATCAGGCGGTGGGGGTGGTGCAGGTTCGTCCACCCCTCGAGCACGCCGTAGAAGCGATCGAACCCCCGCTGGATCGGCCACGACTCGCGCGACGCACCGTCGTGCATGGCCGAGTCGCGCGTCAGGTGCCACTTGCCGACGGCGAAGGTGGCGTAGCCCGCCGCCCGCATGGCCTCGGGCAACGTCTGCACGTCGGGCCGGATCTCCATCGTCCACCCGGGAAAACCGGGATCGAAGTTCGCGACCCCACCGAAGCCGGCCCGGTGCGGGTTCAGACCCGTCTGGATCGCCGCCCGCGACGGCGAGCACAGCGGGGAGGTGTGGTAGTTCGTGAAGCGGAGCCCCTGGGCGGCGAGCCGTTCGAGGGTCGGTGTGGGGATCTCGGACCCGAACGGTCCGATGTCGCTGAACCCCATGTCGTCGAGCAGTACGACCACCACGTTGGGGCTCGACGCGGGGGGCCGGGTCGGCGGGGGCCACCACGGCGTCGACTCCGACGCCGTGCGGCCGATCGTGCCGCCGAACTCCCTGCGACTCGTCATGGCTTCAGCGGACGATGGCCCCAGAAGCTCGGCCTGGTGATCTGGTAGGTCCGCGTGGTCGAGACGTCCTCGACCTGGATGCCACCCCAACCGAACTCGACCATGAACCCGTCCGGGGTCTGGCAGTAGAAGGAGATCATGTGGTCGTTGGTGTGGCGGCCGAGGCTCATCACCACGGGCACGCCGTTGTCGACGCAGCGATCCTGCGCCCGACCGACATCGTCGATCGTCGCCGCCTCGACCATGAAGTGCCGCAACAATCCGGGGCCCGGAAGCCCACACCCGAAGGCGAGCGTGTGGTGGCGGGGGTTGCAGCCGAGGAATGCCATCGACATGCCCCCGAGGAACCAGGTGTTGCGGGCGTGGAAACCCAGCACGTCACGGTAGAAGTCGATCGAAGGGTCGAGTTCGGGAACGTCGGTCACCACATGCCCGAATC
The DNA here is from genome assembly GCA_041394245.1 of Acidimicrobiales bacterium. Lineage (NCBI taxonomy): Bacteria > Bacillati > Actinomycetota > Acidimicrobiia > Acidimicrobiales > Acidimicrobiales bacterium. The sequence continues at coordinate 499,040 of JAWKIR010000004.1, read as the reverse complement.
CCATGTCGCCGGTCACGAAACCCGAGACGAGGGGCGTCACGACGGGTTCGTGGTTCAGGATCGGCCCGAAGAAGATCTCGACCGGCGCGCCGGCGGGGTCGACGAACGAGACGAAGCCGGACACGAGGCGGGCGGCCGCTTCGTCCGCGGTGCCGTGGGTGACCTCGACGCCGGCGGCTTCGAGATCGCTGACCACCGATGCGAGATCGCGGTCGTCGCCGACCTCGTAGCCGATCGCCGACACCGCCGGCTCGTCGCCCGGGGCCAACTCCAGGCGGTACGGATAGTCGTCCCAGCGGTAGTACTGCGCGGCCTCGTCGGGCCCGGGTGTGGGCATGAACCCCAGCACGCCGGTCGCGAACGACTGCCACTCATCGAGGTTGGGCGTGCGCAGACGCAGGTATCCGAGCGACAGGATTGACATGGTTGACCCCCAGAATCGACACGCACCGACCCCTGGAACCTACGCCACCCACCGCCGTCGGGCCGCACGGGGATACCGGTGGATGGAACCCGCAGCGGTCAGGGGCGGCGGAACCGGTCGCTCCAGATCGCCTCGACCGTGCTGCGCACCAGGGGGGCCACCGCATGCAGGTCGATCCGATCCACCGGCCCGGTGACCGACACGGCGGCGATGGCCCGCCCGGACCCGCGCAACGGCGCGGCGACACATGCCAACCCCTCGTAGGCCTCCTGGTGGTCGAACGCGAAACCGGTCTCGACGACCTTCGCGAGTTCGGCCTCGAGCTGGCGGGGTTCGGAGAGTGTCCGCGGCGTCCGCCGCGGGAAGCCTTCGGCGATCACGTCGACGGTGGCGTCGGGGTCGTAGGCGAGCATCGCCTTGCCCAACGCCGTGCAGTACGCGGGTTGTCGACCGCCTTCGCGGGTGGGCAGCGGGAAGTCGCCCATGGCGATGCGCTCGAGGTAGACGACCTCGGTGCCGTCGAGGATGCCGAGCTGCACTGCGAAACCGGTCGTCACCGCCAGGGCGTGGAGGTGCGGGTACGCCGATTCGGACAGGCGACGGCGGCGGCTCGCCAGTCCCCCGATCTCGAACAACCGCATGCCGACTCGCCAGCCGTCGTAGTCGCGCTCGAGCCATCCGAGCTGATCGAGCTGGTTGACCATCCGGTGGACCGTCGACTTCGGGAGCTCGGTCCGTTCGGTGATCTCGTGCAGTGTCAGCACGCTGTCGAAGTCGTGGAACGCGCCGATGATCCTGTCGACGCGGCCGAGCACGGACCGGCCGGCTCCGTCGTCGTCACCTTCGCCGCTCTCGGATCCGGTCATCGGGTCGAGCCTGTCAGCGTCCGGCCTCTGCGCTCAACTCCGCGGCGATGTCGATGATCTGGTCTTCCTGGCCGCCGATGAGCTTTCGTTTGCCGCAGCGCATCAGGATCTCGGCGCCGGAGACGTCGTAGCGTTCCGCTGCCCGGTAGGCGTGGCGCAGGAAGCTCGAGTACACGCCGGCGTAGCCCATGATGAGGCTCATGCGGTCGAGCACGCACTCGCCGTCCATGACCGGACGCACCACTTCCTCGGCGACATCGAACATCGCCAACGGATCGATGCCGGTGCGCACACCGAGACGATCGAGGACGGCGGCCAGGGCTTCGGTCGGCGTGTTGCCGGCCCCGGCACCGAACGCCCGGGTGCACGCGTCAGCCTGGACGGCACCGGCCCGGATGGCGAGCACGGTGTTGGCGACGCCGAGTGAAAGGTTCTGGTGGCCGTGGAAACCGACCTGCGCGTCGCTGCCGAGCTCCTCGACGAGGGCGGTCACCCGCTCGGCCGCATCGTCGAGGATCATCGCCCCCGCCGAGTCGACCACATAGACGCACTGGCAGCCGGCGTCGGCCATGATGCGGGCCTGCGCGGCCAGGACCTCGGGAGGCCGGCCGTGCGACATCATGAGGAAGCCGACGGTCTCGAGCCCGATCTCGCGGGCGATGCCGAAATGCTGGATCGACACGTCGGCCTCGGTGCAGTGGGTCGCGATGCGCACGACCGACACGCCGATGTCGCGGCAGGCACGGATGTCGTCCATCGTGCCCACGCCCGGCAGCATCAACGCGGCGATGGCCGAACGGCCGGCGGCGGCCTCGACCGCGGCGGCCATCAGGCGGCGTTCGTCGACGGCCGAGAACCCGTAGTTGTACGAGGCGCCGGCGAGGCCGTCGCCGTGGCTGACCTCGATGACCGGGACACCGGCCGACGACAGGCCGTCGACGACGGCGGTGATGTGCGCTTCGGTGAACTGGTGCCCCTTGGCATGAGAGCCGTCCCGCAGCGAGGAGTCGGTGATCCGGACGTCGAGGGAGTCGGAGTAGGGCATGTCAGGCCTCCTCGGCGGTGACCGCGCGGGCGATCGCGTTGCCGACCTCTGCGGCCGCGGCGGTCATGATGTCGAGATTGCCGGCATACGGGGGAAGGAAGTCGCCCGCCCCCTCGACCTCGATGAAGATCGCGACACGGCCGCGGCCGTCGGGAGTGAAGTCCCGGTCGAACTGGGGTGGTCGGAGCAGGCGGTAACCGGGCACGTACTGCTGCACCCGGTCGGCGATCTCCTCGACCGACGCGACGACTGCCGCTTCGTCGGCGTCGGGTTCGAGCGAGCAGAAGATCGTGTCGCGCATGATCAGCGGCGGGTCGGCCGGGTTCATGATGATGATCGCCTTGCCGCGTTCGGCGCCGCCGACGGCCGCGACGGCCGCCGCCGTGGTGCGGGTGAACTCGTCGATGTTGTGGCGGGTGCCCGGGCCGGCCGAAACCGACGCCACCGTGGCGACGATCTCGGCATAGGCGACCGGCGTCACCCGTGACACCGCGTGGACCATCGGGATGGTTGCCTGGCCACCACAGGAGACCATGTTGAGGTTGGGGAGGTCGATGTGCTCGGTCAGGTTGACCGACGGCACCGCGTAGGGGCCGATCGCCGCGGGGGTGAGGTCGATCGCCGTGATCCCCGCTTCCTCGTAGCGGGGCGCGTTGCGGACGTGGACGGCGGCCGATGTCGCCTCGAAGACGAGATCGGGCACGTCGTCGCGGGCGAGCAACCAGTCCACCCCTTCGGCCGTGGTCTCGACGCCGAGATCACGGGCACGGCGGAGTCCCTCGCTGTCGGGGTCGATCCCGACCATGTAGCGGGGTTCGATGTGCGGAGAGCGTTGGAGCTTGAAGAGCAGATCGGTGCCGATGTTGCCCGAGCCGACGATCGCGGCGACCAGTGGCGCGCTCACGAGGTGAACACCGCCCGCACCGACCCGAGCCCGGTGATCGTCGCCTCGTAGGTGGCGCCGGCATCGACGGGAACGAGGGCGCCCAGGCTGCCGGAGAGCACGATCTCGCCGGCCTGCAACGGCTCGCCCCGCTCGGCGACCGCGTTGGCCAGCCACACCACGGCGTTGACGGGATGACCGAGACAGGCGGCACCGGTGCCGGAGCTGACCACCGCACCGTCGGTGACGATCGTCATCTCGCAGTCGCGCAGGTCGTCGATGTCGCGCAGCGAGCGCGGGGCGCCGCCGAGGACGAACACACCGGACGACGCATTGTCGGCGACGGTGTCGAAGATGGTGATGTCCCAGTTCGCGATTCGGCTGGCGCACACCTCGATCGCGGGAACGACGAAGTCGACCGCTCGCAGCACCTCGCTCGCCGTCACTGCGTGGGGTGGGAGATCGTGGCCGAGAACGAACGCGACCTCTGCCTCGATGCGCGGTTGGAGGAGGCTGCCGAAGGGGATCGGTTCGGAGTCGCCGTAGGCCATGTCGGCGTAGAGCACCCCGAAGTCGGGCGTGTGGACCCCGAACACGTTCTGCACCGCGGCCGAGGTGAGACCGATCTTGCGCCCGACTCGACGACGGCTGCCCGCCGTGCGTTCACGCACGATGCGCTGGACTTCGTAGCCGTCGTCGAGGCCACCGCCCGGATGGAGCTCGCGCAACGGTGCGCACGGTGTCGAGGACTGCGCCGCCTCGATGAGTCGGTCGGCGACCGCGGAGAGGACGGCATCGGAGGGGATGGGGTCGGTCACGTCAGTCGAAATCGCGCGACAGGAAGGCGAGCACGGTGCTCTCGAACTCGGCCCTGCGCTCGAGCATGGTCCAGTGACCACAGTCGTGGAACACGTGGAGTTCGCAGTTGCGGATCAGCCGCATCGGTGCGATCGCCCCGTCGAGCGGGGTCACCCGATCGTCACGTCCCCAGGTGATCAGCGTGGGCGCCTGGATCTGGCGGAGCATGCCGAACATCGCGGTGTTGTCGAGCATCATCGTGCGGAGGATGTCGAGCATCTCGCGGCTGTAGATCTGACGAATGCCCTCCATCGCCGCCGGTTCCATCGCCGCCTGCCAGCGCATCTCGACGAAGTCGTCGGTCAGGATCGCCTGGTCGTAGACCATCGATCGCATCCACGCCACGAGATTGTCGCGGGTCGGGTTCTCGACGAACTCGACCAGCCGGGTGATGCCCTCCGACGGCAGGGCGCTGAAGAACGGCACGCCGACGCCGCCGATGGTGACCAGGCGGGTCACCCGGTCGGGATGCGCGGCCGCCACCCGCGCCGAGATGCCGCCGCCCATGGAATTGCCGAGGACCGCAGCGCGGTCGATGCCGAGTCCGTCGAGGAACGCGATGACCGCAGCGGGCGCGTCCATCATCACGTTGCCGGTGGCATGGCTGACGCCGAAGCCCGGCATGTCGAGCGCAAGGCAACGGAAGTGACGCCCGAACGCTTCGAGGTTGTCGGCGAAGTTGGCCCACGCGCTGACCCCGGGGCCCGACCCGTGCAGCATCACGAACGGCGGACCTTCGCCGTACTCGTGGTAGTGGAGGTCGCCGTTCTCGGTGGACAGCGTGCGGCTCGTGGCCTCGCGGGTGATCTCGGTCATTCGTCGACCCCCGATCAGATCGTCATCGCCGACGGGCCCGACGGCTTGAAGCCCATCAACATGCCGGCCGCATCGTCGTAGATCGGTCCGGCCACGAAGATGCCGTGTTGGAGCCCGGCGTGCATGCCTCGCCAGAACCGCTGCAGCGGCTTGTCGAGTCGAATGGCGTTGCCGCCACACACGGTGAACACATCGTCGGCGGCCTTGGCCGCCCGCCACGCCACCCGCACCTGGTCCCGGCGGCAGGCCACCCGCTGTTGCAGGGTCACCTCGTGGCCGGCGCAGAGGGCGTCGTACATCTCGCCCACGTCGTGGACGAGTTGGACGCGCGAGCCGCGAATGTCGGCGGCGGCCTCACCGATCGTCGTGCGCGAGTAGCTGTCGGACGCCTGACTCACACCGAGGGCGCTGGTGCGCCCCTGCTGGTACTCGATGGCGTGCTTGAGGACACCTTCGGCGATGCCGACCAGCCCGGCCGAGACCGCGCAGGGGAACATCGTCGACCACGGCAGCTGGTAGAGCGGCTGGTGGCGGCCCGCCTCGGTCGACGCCTCACCCGACATCACCTTGAACAGGTCGAGGGTGCGGTACGCGGGCACGAACTGGTCGCGGATGACGATGTCCTTGCTGCCGGTGCCGTCGAGGCCGATCACGTTCCACGAGTCCTCGACGATCTCGTAGTCGCCGCGGGGCAACATGACATGGAGCATCGCCACCGGCGATCCCTCCTCGCCCGGGACGGATGCGCCGAGGACGACCCAGTCGCAGTGGTCGGTGCCCGAGGAGAACTTCCAGTGACCGTTGACGATGTAGCCCCCGTCGACGCGGGTGGCGGTGCCGCTCGGCGCGTAGGGCGACGCGACCCAGGTGTCGGGATCGCTCCCCCACACCTCTTCCTGGAGGCGGCGGTCGTTGAAGGCCAGCTCCCACGGGTGCACGCCGACGACGCCCGCGACCCAGCCCGCCGACGGGCAGTGGCTGCCGATGTCCATCACCGCGGTGAGGAAGTCACGAGGGTCGGCTTCGTAGCCGCCGAAGTCGGTTGGCTGCAGCATGCGAACCACGCCGATGTCTTTCATCTTCTTGGCGGCGTCGTCGGTGAGCCGGCCGAGCTCGTCACCGGCGAGGGATTCCTCGGCGATGAGGTTTCCCGATTCCTCGATCTTGGTGAACACATCGTGCGACAACGCTCTGCTCCTCGGTCGTTCCCTCGGACTGTACGCGTCGCCGGAGCCACGGTCCCAGCCGCCTTCTCACCCAGTGGAATCCACCGGCCGAGGAACTTTCACGTCGCGCCGCCGAGTGAACCCGCCGTTCAGGATCCTGATCCGTCGAACGGGCCGGGAATGCAGAAGAGCCACTCCAAGGAGTGGCTCTGAACTGGGCTTGTGTTGGTACCCCGTACGGGATTTGAACCCGTGCTACCACCTTGAGAGGGCGATCAGATCTGTCCGGCCAGGTCCAGCCTGTGTTGCGAAATGCTGTCTGACCTGGACAAACGTAGCCGCCCCGTTCGGCGAGTGCCAGCGGGTTCAGTATCGTGCCAATGAGTTCATTGGCAAACTCATTGGCAAGAGCGGCAGACCCGACCGTCCGGGCGGTGCGGCGTGGTCCTGCTAGTGCTGTTCAGAGCGTTGGGGACTCCGGACCGTCAAGCGGCATCCGTCCCGATCTGCGACGTTCGCGACGATTCGCGACAACTCGGTGGCGCAGCCGCGCGCCGCTCGACCGTCGTGATCGGGTCAAACGAGCGCGGATCTCAGTTGCTGGCGCGGCATGCCTGGGAGCGACATTGGTGGACCGACGGTGATAGAGACCGTCACAACTCGACGGTCGTACGGCGCGGCCGTTGCGCCACATCGATGCTGCCGACCTCGGGATGACCAAAAGTCTCAGTCTGGCGCCACGACGGGGTCAATCCTGCTTGCGCTCTGGTTCGCGCTCGCGACGACGGGATGCGGCTGGCTCCACTCCCCCGCCGCCATCGTCCACTGTGATCCGTGGTGATCTATGGCGCGGGCCATGGCCCAACGCCCTTGCGGGCGAGATCGTTCGTCGGCTATGCGGCATCCGGAACCATCGCCCACCGTCATGGACATGGGCGGTTCGGCGAGGGCGCGGGCCTGCTCGATCAGCTCGTCCGTCAGCGGCGCCACGAGCTCCGCAATGCGCCGGTCGGCTTCGGCGGTGTGCTGGCGCTGTGGGCCAGGGTCTGTCGGCGGGAGTGCCGCGCCGACGAGCATCGCTCGACGCACCAGAGGCTTCGCAATAGCAGGAACCCTAGGCGCAGGCGCGGGCCCTATGTCGCTGGCAGACTTGCGAGTGCCCTGTCGAGCGTCTCGACCCATTGCGTCACGAGCGTTTGGTTCGCAGCGGCAGCAGCGACATGGTATTCGCCGCGGACCTTCGCCACGAGAGCAAGGTCGGTGTCAGCGACACAGTCATGCTGCGGATCCTCCGCGCCGAGAGAGGTGGCGGTCAGTTCGCCGAGCAGCGCCTCCGCAGAGAGGCCGGCGCAGTCGGTCCATCCAGCGAAGACGTCGTCCAGGCGGCTGTCCTCGACCGTGCTCGACTCTGCCGAATCCGTCAGCGCGTTCATCAGGAGCCGCAACCCGGTAAACGTGAACGGGTCGGTCCCCATCGCCTCGTACGACTGCCAGAAGCAGGTCTCGTCGGTCCATGAACCAGAGATCGGCACGCCGGGGTCGGCGATCTCAGAACCCGCAACCGTGACAACAACGGTCTCGGTCCCGGTACCGATCGCGGCTTCGCCGTACGCTTCGGCGTACGCCGTGACCTCATCCGGGTCGAGGTCCGGGTACTCCTCCCGGACCTCCTCAACGTCGCGGCCCTGCAACAGCGAGTCGAGGCTGATCGGCTCGCTCTCGAATCCTCTGTCGGTCATGCACGACGTCATGTTGGCGGCGTGGGCATCGTCGAATGCGCGCTTCTGTTGCGCGGTATGGAGTTCGGTGAGGCTGAACGTCGTCGGGTCGACGACCTCTCCACGCACAATCACCTCATCGAGATTCTCGTTGCTGCTGGAGATCGAGGCGACCGCGATGACAGGCGCAACGACCACCGAGACCACAAGGACGGGTTTCGCGAAACGCACGAGGACTCTCCTTAGAACGCGCAAGGGTTGTAGAAGGTGGACGCTTCAGACGAAAACTTGTCGTTGTAGTTGGTGCCCGGGAAGGTGCTGAGATTCGAGTATTGAAATCCCGATGGCGAACAGAACTTCCCGCCACCACCGACCGCGTCCACCCACATCGTCGTGTAGGCCTTGGTCGTGATGCGGTTCTTGATCGCCGAGGTCTTGTCGTTCGGGGAGGTGTCGGTGTCCCAGTAGTCGACCTGACTGAAGTCGCCGAACCCGCAAGCCCACTCGCCGTCGCACTCTCCGGGGTCCATGACCCTGCCGGTGTAGCCAGCATGCTCGTACATGCACATGTTCTCGGCGTCACAGACACCGTTGTACACATCATCCGGATCACACGCTGTGGTCAATGCCGCCACAGCGAGAACTGCCACGATTGCTTTCCGCATAGATGCCGCCTTCATCATTTCGCCATCTCCACCGTACAGATCCGCGCCCCATTGGACAAGACCCAACGTGAGTCACCGGGCCCGACGCTGCCGGCCTCGGCCGGGCCGATCGCTCGGCGGATGATCAGCTCGCCGGTGTCTTTTTCGAGAAGGGACCAGCGCAACGCTGCGAGCTCGCCCGGGCGGCAACCGGTCGCTGCGGCGACGATCAGGAACGCCCGGAGGTCGTGTTCGGCGTTGTCGAGGATGTTGGCGAGATCATCGACCGGTATCGCCGACGCCTCTGTGCGAGGAATCGACAGGGGCGATGCGAGCGCGACCGGATTTCGATCGATCCACTCCTACTTCGTGGCTTGCAGCAGTGCTTGGTTGAGTGATCCGCGATGGCCTGCGACCAGCGGCGGCGAGCTCGCGGTAGAAGCCGTCGATCTGCGCTGGGCGGAGCTGGTGGAGCCGCCGGTTCCCGATCGGGTGAGCCTGGACGTTGGCGACGATTGGTTCGAAGTCCTCGGCGGTACCCGGGGAGAGGTCGCGGACCTTCATCTCGAGTCGTCGGTCGCGAAGCTCGGCGAGCAGGAGTCCCCCGTGTGGGCCCAATGCATCGAACGACGCTCCTCCGGTGCAACGATCCTCATTTGGTATGAAGACGATCGGTCGCCCTCTCCCGCTGCCCGACTTCGTCGCCGGGCTATCGGTCGATCAGGTGATCGGGGACGTAGTCCGGGTATGCCTCGCGCAGGTAGGCGATGGCTTGATCGGCGTCGGGGTCGTACTGGAGTTGCTCCCGAATGAACTGAAGACGGTGTCGACACTCGTGGAGAACTTCCGCCCACGGACGCACCCAGATCCGGACGCCGTCCTCACCGGCGTGAACTAGATCACGCGCCAGATCACGCTGGTTGGCACGCGACGTTGCGTAGTCATCGAGTGCTGTGCCCAGGAGGACGAAGTCCCACTCGACCTGATCGAGGTCGAACCGCCCATCGCGAGAAACGGCCATGGCGTAGTCCTCAAGCTGCGCAATCTCGTCTCGCCCGATTGAGACCGCGGGTCGTTTGATCTCGACAACCAGGTGTTCGCGGTGACCTCGCGGCAGTTCAGTCGCGCGACCGAACATGAAGTCGATGCGACGAAGGTGATTTCCATCTGCGTCCGCAACGGGCTCACCTACTAGGTCCTCGCGACCCAGCGCGCCAACGTGAGCCTTCAACAGCGCGGTCAACGTCCGGTCCGAGACGTGCATCGAGAACGCTTCGCCGAAAAGCCACGGCTCGTTCTCAATCATCTTGTGCATGTGCGCCCGTTCGAGGGCTTTGGGCGCAGTCTCGGGATCGAAGAGGAGGAGATCCAGTCCGGCGAGGAACTCTAACCTGCCGGTCACGAGCCGTGTGGCGTCCAGAATGCTCGTCAACGACGTGCGCTCTATTAGCGAACGGAACTCCTCAATCTTCGACTCGGGGAGCTTCAGCACCTCCTGCATGATGAACTCGACGGACGAAGGATCTCGCTCCACTGCGACCCTCATCGTCTGAAGACTGAGCGCTTTCGACCTAGGGTCCTCGATCCGGTTGACGGCATCAGCCGCACTGACCGCGACGAAGTTGAAGAGAGCCTGCTCCGCCAGCCCTACATCGTCCTCGGGCTCATCGAGGAACGGATAGACGTTCTCATCTCGCCACCCCTGTACGACAGTCTTGGTGTCCGTGACCTGGCGTTCGCGGAAGTACTCGCGTAGTGCATCTCGCGCAGAATTGAGTGCAGGACCAACTTCGTCGTTCTCGAGGTCGGCAAGCGGCAGCAACGACTCGTGAACTCGAAAGCCGGCCCACCGCACGTAGGCCGTGAACACAAAATCCTTGGCGTGGATTCCGGGAGACTGTTCGTGCAGGGCTGCGCCATCTTCGTCGCAGAGGTAGAGCTGCCGGTCGATCTTGGCGTCCCACTCGATGATCGTAAGGTTGACCGGACCGTAGGCGTTCTCGTACTCGATTTCGATCTCAGCTGTTCGCTCAATGAGATCGCCGACCGCGAGATCAGTCCCGTCGAAGCGGATCGTCAGATCGGGGTACTTGGTCAGATAAAGCGCCACCGTGCCCGTAAGGTCAGTTCTCGCCTTCTCCGTCAGCAGGACGTTCGGCTCCTTCATCCCGGCGACGACGGTGACCTTGGTACCCACTCCAAGATCGGTGTCGTGCGGTCCAGTCCACTCGAACTCGTCGGGCACTTCCGCGCGCATGACCACTCGAACCAGCTGATTCGGCCGCCCGTCGATTCCGGCAGTGACGGACTCCCAGACAACCCGGTCCCCCATGGCAAACGCCCGCCAGCGGCCTTCACCCTTGTCGCCGTGGAGGACGCGAGCGCCGTCGCGAGTGCGGCGATTAGGGGCGTTGTGTTTCCAGCTTCCCCCAACGGTGCCGAAGAGTTCGCCTACCTCCTCGGCGGTGAACCCGTGTCCGTCGTCCTCGACAACGATCTCGTCGACGGCGTCGGCACTCGTTCGCGTGACGGTGACGTCGACAGTGGTCGCGCTCGCGTCAAGAGCATTCCACACAAGCTCGGCTAGTCCCGCCCCGGGCCTCGTGCCCACCATGCGTTGAAGGTGGTCGCCTGCAGCCGCAATCTTTCCTGTCGCCATCGAACGAGTATCTCCGATCGGTGTGACACGAGTCGTAGGCGCCGCCAGAAAACATCGTCAGCGAGTCCGCGGGGTTCTGAGTCTGCTCGGCGCTAGAGCATCTCGATGGGACGAGAACACCGATGTCAGTCAGCTGGGCACCTCGACCGACCCGGGTCCGTGAGCGCTCCACGACCGCCGGATCGGCAAGGAGATCCCGGTTCACTCGCAGCGACGCAGCCGGCGCCGCGTACCCGCTCGAACGCACCGCGCCCTCATGCAGACGAGTAGCGCTCGGCCCCCGCCGAGACCACCGACCGACCCTCTACTGCTCTCACCGAAACCGCCGAGACACATCTGGAGGTCTACCGACCTCCGGTCCAACCAGTAGGTGGCGAGGGGCCTTCGAGGGGCCTCACCACGGCCAGGGCGCTGGCCGAACTGGGACGGGCTCGGAGTCAAGGGACGGCCCACGGCCGAGGCGAGGACACGAAGCGAACGCGAAGTCCCGCAGGTGAGCCCTTGACGCCGCTCCTTCTCTCACAGCATCGGATGAGTCCTGCCCCGACCCGGGGCGGGACTCCACCGCACGATCTACTCCACTTCTGCACCATCTACTTCTGCACCATCTGCGCGACCTACCGGTACCGCGCCAACTGGCAGATCTCCCCCACTTCCACGCGCTCGTGGCGGCGCCGACCTCAGTAGCGCGCTCGCTGCTACTCGTTTCGGTGAAGAGCTGGGCGAGCCCGGCGAGAAGCCCACGTCTCGGTCGACACGCCGGGTCCTTGACTGGGTGATGCAACCGCCTAGGTGATCGCCCCGCGCATCTACTACTCGGCGGAGGTTCCCGGAACCTCCAGATGTGTCTCGGCGGTTTCCGGACGACCAGTAGATGGGTGATCCGGCACGATCTCGGCGTCGACGATGAAGAGGCCGGGCGCACGGCCGTGTCGCTTCACGGCGGTGGCCAGCGTGACGAAGTCTGGGGCTGCGCCACATCGGTCTGCCGCGCTGGGGGTCTCGATGCGTCCCTGGATGGACATGGCTGCGAACGCTGCTGGTCCGGGCGATCTCCGGCTCGTCTACACCGTTGCCGAGGCGGCCGAGCTGCTAGGCATCGGTCGCTCTACTGCGTACGAACTCGTTGCCCGGGGTGACCTGGCGACGGTCCGCCTCGGCCGACGGGTCGTCGTCACCCGTCCGACGCTGGCCGGGCTGTCGGGCCTCGAGCCGCCCCTGCCCGGCGAGCTCGAAGCCGTCCGGAGTTCGGTAGGGCGTGCGTCCGCGCTTGTGGCCCACAGGCCACGAGCGGCCCCCGAGGTCGTACCGGCTCCAGCAGCCAGCCGTCTCTTCCCTTCCCGGCCTGAACCCCCGCCGGCCCACTCCATACAGCCATCTGTTCCTCCCGAAGCGGGACCGGTAGGTGGAGTAGGTGGACCGCCAGTAGATCAAGGCGGAGGGTCCTCCCGGAAGGCGGGGCGAAGCCGATGATCAAGGGACCTCCGGCATCAAGGGCACGGCTGCGGGACGCCGCTGCGCTCCGTGTCCTCGCCTCAGCCCTACGGGCCCATGCATTGATCACGCTCAGCGCTCCCAGTCCGAGCCGGAGATCAGGTTGCCGATCACGTCGGCGGCCGCCCGATCGGACTGCTCGAGGAAGTGGGCATACACGTTGAGCGTCGTTGCCGCGTTGCGGTGCCCGAGTCGACCGGCCACTGTGCGAACATCGACACCGGCCCCTAGAAGCTGGGTGGCGACGAAGTGGCGGAGGTCGTGAAGCCGCACACCGGCGATCCCCTCCTTCTCGCAGAGGCGCTTGAAGGACCGCGACACCGACCCGGGGAACCACGGCAGCGTGCAGTCAGGCGCGTTGCTGAACACGAACGCATCGTCGGCCAGGTCGACGCCACATGTCTGAGCCCGTGCCGCCATCTGCTCGCGGTGCTCGGCCAGCACCGCGGCCGTCTGGGCGTCGAGCGACACCCGCCGCGACGAGTGGGTCTTGGTGTCTTTCTCCACCAGCCCGTCGCGACCAACCACGATCCCCCGACTGATGTCCAGCGTCGCCTCCGTCTGATCGACATCATCCCACCGCAACGCGACCAGCTCGGACCGACGGGCACCGGTGGCGGCCGCGACCAGCACGAAGCACGCGAAGTCCGGCGACTCGTCACGAGCCCGTGCCAGCAGCCTGGCGAGCTGCTCGGGGTCGGGCGGGGCAACCTTGGGCGCCGGGACCTTGGGAGGCGAGGCCGACGCCGCCGGGTTCACCCCGATCCAGCCCCACCGCACACCCTGCGCCAGCGCCCGGCGCAGGATCCCGTGGATGCGCCGCACAGTCGCTGGTGCCAACGGCTTGCCGCCCACGCCGCCCGACTCCCGCAATCGGCGGTAGAACGCGTCGATGTCGCCCGGCTTCAGCTTCGCGAGCCGCCGGCCGCCGAGCCCCGGCAGCAGCGACCGGTCGAGATACCCCCGGGTCTCCTTCGCCGTCGCCGGCGAGAAGTCCGGCGCCGCCTGATCGAACCACGCCTCCAACAGCTCTGCCACTGTCGCGGCGCTCCGCGCCGTCAGCCCCTGCTCGGCCTCGGTGATCATCGCCGCGAGCGCTCGTTGCGCCTCACGCTTGCCACCCCGCACCGTGCGGTTCGCGTACCGCTGCTTGCCGGTGACCGGATCGTGGCCGAGAAACACCCGCAACTCCCACGACCCGCCCCGCTGCCGCATGTACCCCTTCATCGATCAACTCCTCACCTTGTGGACAATGCTGCCAGACATCAGCCGGACATTCATTGGCAACCCATTGGCAAGGCCTCGCCAGAACCAGAAGAGCCACTCCGGAGAGTGGCTCTGACCTGAGGTTTCATCCGTACCCCGTACGGGATTTGAACCCGTGCTACCACCTTGAGAGGGTGGCGTCCTAGGCCGCTAGACGAACGGGGCCCGTTCACATCCGCCGAGGCGGCTTTGCGACTGAGTGAGTGTAGCCACGTCGCTCCGACAGCCCAACGCGAATTCGCGGCGACAACACCGGGCCGGCGGCGACGCTACGGTGTCCCATGGACTCACACGTCGACCCGCGGCACCGCATCGCCGAAGCCCTCGATCGGCTCGAAGCGGTCACCGTCAAGCGGCCGACCTTCGGTCTCGATACGGAACGATCGGTGAGCACGGTCACCAACGGGCTCCGTTGCATCTCGGAGGAGGGACCGTGGCGCTTCGAGACCGATCTTCCCGACACCATGGGCGGCGAGGGATCGGGGCCTTCCCCTGGCGTGCTCGGTCGTGCGGCGCTCGGGAGCTGTCTGGCGATGGGGTATCAGATGCGGGCCGCGAGGCTGGGGGTGCCGGTGGTCTCCGTCCGGGTCGAGATCGAGGCCGACTACGACGTCGCCGGGATGCTGTCGCCGGCGGCGGAGGCCCGCCCCGGCTACTCGGAGGTGAGATATCACGTCCACATCGAGAGCGACGCCGACGAGGCGGACATCATCCAGCTCCTCGATGAGGCCGACCGACTGAGCCCGTACCGAGACGTGTTCGGCGCGTTGACGCCGCTGCTTCGGACCGTCTCGATCGTGGCGACGGAGGCCTGATGGAGCCCAAGCTCCAACGCCGGGTGCAACGCTACGGCTGGGACCGAGCCGCCGACTTCTATGCCCCGTTCTGGAGCGACCAACTGCGCCCGGCCCACGAGGAACTCCTCCGTCGCATCGCCCTGCAATCAGGCGAGGCGGTCATCGACATCGCCTGCGGCAGCGGCCAGATCACCTTCCGCGCCGCCGATGCGGTGGGGAGCGATGGCACCGTCCTCGGCCTCGACATCTCGGCCAAGATGATCGAGGCAGCCGAAGCCGACCTCGCTGCCCAAGGCGTCCACAACGTCACGTTTCGACGCGCCGACGCGGAAGATCTCGGGTGCGAGCCCGCCGCGTTCGACGTCGCGCTGTGTTCGCTCGGCTTGATGTACGTTCCCCGACCGGCTGTCGCCCTCGCCGCGATGCGTCTCGCGCTGCGCGACGAAGGCCGCATGGCTGTGAGCGTGTGGGGCGAACGCCGAAAGTGCGGGTGGGCGGACATCTTCCCGATCGTCGACCACCGTGTGCAGTCCGACGTGTGTCCCATGTTCTTCTCGCTCGGCGCGCCCGGAGCGATCGAGGCCACCTTGGACGGAGCGGGCTTCCGCGACATCGACGTCACCAGGCTCCAAGTCGAGTTGGTCTACGACAACTCGAGCCAGGCCATCGGCGCCGCGTTTCTGGGCGGACCGGTCGCCTTGCCGTACGGCCGCTTCGACGACGACGTCAAGCACGAGGTCGAGCAGGAATATCTCGAGTCACTGGCCGACTTCCGCAGGGGTGACGGCTATCTGGTTCCCGGCGAGTTCGTCGTGGCGACGGCATCGACCTGAGCGAATCGCCCGCACAACGCAACAGCGGCACCCGTGAGGATGCCGCTGCCTTGCGCTCGGGGAAGAGGACTTGAACCCCTAATAACTGGACCAGAACCAGTTGTGTTACCGATTACACCATCCCCGAAGGATGTCCCGAAGGACACCGGCATCGTATCGAACGCATCGGCGAGTGCCGACCGTTTGTGAGCAGGGATCCCTGTAGCGGGTGTCTGACACCGGCAATGCTTCGCATTGCTCGGAGTTCGGCGTCGCCGAACTCCCCGGTGTGGCGGGTCAGCCGACGGAGCCGAGCCAGTTGTCGACGCGGCGGTAGCCGAGGATCCGGCCGAGCGAGACGCCGGCGGTTTCCCGCAGGAGCTGACGGACCGACGATCCGCCGTCGGTCGACGAGACCGAGGCGTCCAGACCGACCTGGTCGGCGATCTGGCGGAGTCGCAGCGCGTGGTAGGGGTCGCTGACCAGCACCACCGAATCGTCGAGGCCCTCGTTGCGCAGCACTCGGGCGGTGGCCGCAAGTTGCTCCCAGGTCGACTCGCCGTCGGTCACGACGAGGATGTCGGCCTCGGGGATGCCCGCGAAGCGGAGGTACTCGAACGCGGCGTAACCCTCGGTGAAGCGATCACCCGGCTGCTTGGAGCCCGTGGTCACCACATAGTCGGCCACGCCCGTCTCCCAGAGCTCGTAGGCATGGTCGAGGCGACCGGCCAGCACGGGCGACGGTCGACCGTCGTACTGGGCGGCGCCGAGCACCACGATGGCCTGCGCGGGACTGCGGTCGTCCTCCCCGGCGGCCTGCAGCACCTGCAGGAAGGTGAGGAAGACGTAGCCGACGACGAGCAGCGTCACGATCACCGCGGCGCGGCGGATCCGGCGAACGGTCAGCCAGGGGGGCCGCCGCAGCCGCATGGCTCAGACGTCGAGCCGGGCTCGGGCGGCGGCCACTCGGGCGAGGCAGACGTCGCGACCGAGATGGGTCATGGCCTCCCACAACGGGATGCCCGCTCCCCTGCCGGTGAGCGCCACACGGAGGGGCGCCTGCGACATCACCTTCGTGCCGAGCTCCTCGCTCAGGGCGGTGCCGACGGCCATCACCTTCGCCTCGAGCCGGTCGCGATCGGTGAAGTCGTCGTCGGCCAACGCGGTGGCGATGTCGTCGAGCACCCGATCGGCGGCCGTGCCTTTGACCATCGCCTTGATCCACGCCTTCTCGTCGTAGTCGTCGACGGCATCGAGAAACACCCAGTCGAGCCATGCCGGCGCCTCGGCAAGTGTCGCCACCCGCTGCTGCACATCCTCTGCGAGGGCCAGCGCGACGACCCGGTCGTAGTTGGCCACCGGATAGGGCACGTCGTCGGCCGTCAGCCAGGGCTCGGCGACCTCGATGAACTCCATCGGGGTCATCGCCTTGATGTATTCGGCATTGATGTGGTCGAGCTTCTTCGGATCGAAGAAGGCCGGCGACTTGTTGACGTCGACGAGATCGAACAGCTCGATGATCTCCTCGATCGGGCGGATCTCGATCTCGTCCTTCGGGCCCCACCCGAGCAACGCCAGCGCATTGCGCATGGCCTCGGGCAGATAGCCGCGGGCGACATAGTCGGCCAGCGCGACGTCGTCGCGTCGCTTGGAGAGCTTCTTGCGCTGCTCGTTGACCAACAGCGGAAGGTGGGCGTAGGTCGGTGGCTCGCCGTAGCCGAGCGCAGCCCACAGCAGCCTCACCTTGGGTGTGGTGTTGAGCAGGTCTTCGCCGCGGATCACGTGGGTGATGCCCATGTCGTGGTCGTCGACCGCGTTGGCGATCAGGAACACCGGCGAACCGTCGCCCCGCCGGATCACGAAGTCCTCGATGGTGTCGTGGGCGAACTCGACCCGCCCCCGGATCAGATCGTCGATCACCGTGCTGCCCTCGTCGGGCGCCCGGAACCGGACGACGACTCCCGGGCCGTCCTGCACCCCCCGATCGCGGGACCAGCCGTGGTAGCCGGCGGGAAGACCCGCGTCGGCCGCCTTCTGCTCGATCTCCTCACGGCTCAGATCGCAGAAGTAGGCCTTGCCCTCGGCGACGAGTTGCTCGACGGCGGCGACATGGCGATCGCGCCGCTCCGATTGGAACAGCGGACCCTCGTCCCAGTCGAGCCCGAGCCAGGTGAGGGGCCCGGTGATCGCGTCGACGAACTCCTGGGTGGTCTTCGCCTCGTCGGTGTCCTCCACGCGCAGCACGAACGTGCCGCCCGTGTGACGGGCGTAGAGCCAGTTGAACAGTGCGCTGCGAGCGCTGCCGACATGGAGGAACCCGGTCGGGGCAGGGGCGAAACGAACTCGAGGCGCAGTCACGAGGCCGAGGCTATCCGCCGCCGTTGATCAGCCAGCAGAGGGCGCTAACTTGCGGTCGTGCGCGAGACGGAACCACCGCCCGCCGGGTATTACCCGGATCCGCAGAACCCCGCGGTCGAACGCTGGTGGGACGGAATGGCGTGGGCTGCGTCGCCCCAGATGCCCTCGGTCAATGTCGCGCCGGTCGTCGAGATCCCCGTCGGCCCGCCCCGCAACAACCAGTTCGCGATGGCATCGCTCGTGCTGTCGATCTCCTGGGTCTTCTTCATCGGGTCGATTCTCGGCGTGATCTTCGGCCACCTGGCCATGCAGCAGATCCGCGAATCCGACGGGCGGGAGGTGGGCCGAGGCAATGCCATGGTCGGCCTGATCGTGGGCTACGCCGGACTCGCCTGCGGCCTGCTCGCCCTCCTCATCCTGCTGGGCTGACTACAACCCGAGCGGTGCCTTCCAGTCGGCCGCGCACGCTGCGGTGACCTCGTCGAGCGACATGCGCAGCGTTTCCTCCGGCACGAGATCGGCGATCTCGCGAGCGGAGAAGTAGTGGATCGTCGTGTGGTGCACCTCATCGAAGAGCTCGCGACGCTTGGCGACCAGCTCGTCGGGTGCGTGGCCGAGGTAGCCGAACAGCGTCAGCGCGAGTCGCAGGTCGCCGATCATCGGGGCCCGGCCGTAGAGCGATGCCCGTCGCAGGGCGACGGCGGTGGCACCGGCGAGCGCATCGGCAGCGTGCTCCCCCGGGGCGAGGACCAGCTCGTCCTTCAGGCCGGCGGCCAGCTTGAGCACATAACCCTGATCCGGGCCCTGGTTGCCGAGCGCGGGCCCCGACGGCTGGGCCGAGCCGACCACTTCGCCCGGGCGATCCGCCCTCCAGGATCCGGCCCGACGCGGCGGTGAGCTGTAGAGCTTCGTCTGATTGACGCGACCGGGAACATGCGTGGGTGCCGACATGGCCGCGATCGTAGCGACCTCACGGTCGCACGGGGTGCGTCACTCCGTGTAGAGGAGCCCGTAGACGAGGGAGTCGACGAGCGCCTGCCACGAGGCCTCGATGATGTTCTCCGACACCCCGATGGTCGACCAGGACCGATTGCCATTGGTGGAGTCGAGCAGGACCCGGGTGACCGCGCCGGTGCCCTTCTCGGTGTTGAGCACCCGCACCTTGAAGTCGGTGAGAGTCACGCGGTCGAGGGTGGGGTAGCGACCGTCGAGCGCGGCCCGAACGGCGGCGTCGAGCGCGTTGACGGGACCGTTGCCCTCGCCCACCGCGATCTTGCGTTCGTCCCCCACCCAGAGCTTCACCGTCGCCTGCGTGTCGACGTCGACGGCGACGTCGTTCCAGAGGCGCGCGCCGGTTCCGGAACGGTGGGCCATGTCGACGGAGAACGATTCGAGACGGAAGTAGGGCTGCTCCCAGCCGGCGGCGCCGCGCATCAGGAGTTCGAGCGATGCGTCGGCGGCCTCGAAGTGGTAGCCCTCGTGCTCGAGGCGCTTGAGGGTGTCGATGATCTCGCCGAGGACCCGGCCGTCGATCTCGATCCCGAGATCGGCCGCCTTCATCTCGAGGGTGGACCGGCCCGCCATCTCCGACACGAGCACCCGGGTGCCGTTGCCGACCGACTCGGGCGCCACGTGTTCGTAGGCATCGGAGCGTCGGCTCAGGGCGCTCGTGTGGAGCCCGGCCTTGTGCGCGAAAGCGGTCGAGCCCACGTAGGGCTGTTGCGGATCGGGCGTGAAGTTGACCAACTCGGCGATGTGGTGGGCGACGGAGGTGAGGTGTTGGAGGCGGCCCTCGGGCAGGCAGGTGATCCCCATCTTGAGCTCGAGGTTGGCCATGATCGGCACCAGATCGCAGTTGCCGACCCGCTCGCCGTAGCCGTTGATCGTGCCCTGGACCTGGGTGGCCCCGGCTCGCACGGCGGCGAGGGCGTTGGCGACGCCGCAGCCGGTGTCGTTGTGGAGATGGATCCCGACCGCGCAATCGACATGGGCGACGACGGCCCGCACCGCCGACTCGATGTCGGGCGGCAGCGATCCACCGTTGGTGTCGCACAACACCACGGCCTCGGCGCCGGCCATCGCCGCGGCTTCGAGCACCGCCAGCGAGAACTCGGGGTTGCGCTTATAGCCGTCGAAGAAGTGCTCGGCGTCGAAGAACACCCGCTTGCCCTGCCCGACCAGGTACTCGACCGAGTCGCGAACCATCGCGATGCCCTCGTCGAGGGTGGTCTTCAGGGCCTCGGTGACGTGATAGTCCCAGCACTTGCCGACGATGCACACCACACCGGTGCCGGCGGCGACCAGATTGGCGAGCGTCGGGTCGGAGTCGACCTTGCCCTTCGGGCGACGGGTCGAACCGAACGCGACGAACTCACTGGTCGAGAGTTTCAACTCGGTCTTGGCCCGCTCGAAGAACTCGTCGTCCTTCGGGTTGGCACCCGGCCACCCGCCTTCGATGTAGCCGACGCCGAGGCGATCGAGTTGCTCCGCGATGCGGAGCTTGTCGTCGACCGTGAGCGAGATGCCCTCGAGTTGCGAGCCGTCGCGCAGCGTCGTGTCGTAGATCTCGACGCGGGCCGGCCACGACGGGTCGCGCACGGCCGAACGATCGATCGTGACCTCTGCATCGGTTCCGGTCATCTGGCCAGCTCGTTCCAGGATCGGTACTTGGGGTTCTTCCCCCGCACGACGTCGGCGTAGGCGGCGGCGATCGCCAGGGTTGCCGGGCCCGGACAGGGCACGCTGCGATCGTCGACCGAGTTGACCGCGCTGACCTCGGCGGCGGTGCCGACCACGAAGATCTCGTCGGCGGTGTAGAGATCGCTGCGGGCCATGTCGCCGATCTGGATCTCGATGTCGAGATCGTCGGCGAGTGCCATGACGGTGTCCTGCGTGATGCCCGGCAGCGCCCCCGACGACGTCGGCGGCGTGAGGATCACATCGCCCTTGGCGACGAAGATGTTCTCGCCGGAGCATTCGCTGACCAGGCCCGCACCGTTGAGCATGATCGCCTCGTCGTAGCCGGCGTTGAGGGCCTCCATCTTGGCGAGGGTGCTGTTGGCGTAGTTGCCGGTGGTCTTCGACGCCGGCGGCATGATGTTGTGGTCGTGGCGGGTCCACGACGAGATCTTCATGCGCACGCCCTTGCTGACCGCGTCGTCGCCGAGATACGCGCCCCACGGCCACGCCGCGACCGAGATGTCGACCTTGCAGGCCCCCGTGGCCAGCCCCATCTCGCCGTAGCCGTAGTAGGCGATCGGCCGGAGGTAGCACGCCTCGAGCCCACTGTCGGCGACGACGTCCTTGCACGCCTGCACGATCTCGGGCACCGAGTAGGTCATCGGCATGCCCAGGATCTTGCCCGAGTTGTAGAGACGTTCGATGTGTTCCGTGAGCCGGAAGATGGCCGGACCCTCGTCGGTCTCGTAGGCCCGGATGCCCTCGAAGACACCGGTTCCGTAGTGCAGCGAGTGGGTGAGGACGTGGATCTTCGCGTCCTCCCACGGCACCATTTCGCCGTTCATCCAGATGTGGGGCGTCGGCGTGATCGGCATCGTTCTCTCCTAGAGCCGACCGGCGATCAGGTCGCCGATCTCGGTGGTGGATCCGACGAGTGACTCCGGGTCGGCACACGCCGCACGGATGCGGTCGGCCGCTTCGGACTCGCCGAGATGGTCGAGCATGAGCGCTCCCGACAATACGGCAGCGGTGGGGTTGGCCTTGCCCGTTCCCGCGATGTCGGGTGCGGAGCCGTGGACCGGCTCGAACATCGACACCCGGCCGGGATGGAGGTTGGCGGAGCTGGCGAAGCCGATCCCGCCGCTCACGGCACCCCCGAGGTCGGTCAGGATGTCGCCGAAGAGGTTGTCGGTGACGATCACGTCGTAGCGCTGCGGGCTCTCGACGAAGTAGATGCACGCCGCGTCGACATGGTTGTAGGCGGTCTCGACCTCCGGGTACTCCTCGGCGACCTCGTTGAAGGTGCGTTCCCACAGGTCTCCGGCGAACGTGAGCACATTGGTCTTGTGACACATGGTCAGGTGCTTGCGGCGCGTCATCGCGAGATCGAAGGCGTAGCGGATGCAGCGTTCGACGCCGTGGCGGGTGTTGACCGAACCCTGCGTCGCGATCTCCTCGGGCGTGTTCTTGCGCAGGAAGCCGCCCTCGCCGGCATACGTGCCCTCGGTGTTCTCGCGGATGACCACGAAGTCGTGGCCCGGCGACAGAAAGGGGCGCTGGTTGATGTAGAGGTCGAGGTCGAAGCGCATCTTGAGCAGCAGGCCCCGCTCGATCAGGCCGGGCGGCACATCCGGGGTGCCGACCGCACCGAGATAGATGGCGTCGAGGCCCCGCCACTCGTCGATGATCTCGTCGGTGAGGACGACGCCGTCCTTCAGGTAGCGCTCGCCACCCAGGTCGTAGTCGACGGTGTCGAGCTCCACGCCCGCGGCGCGGATGACCTTCAGACCTTCGGCGATGACGTCGGGACCGATCCCGTCGCCGCCGACGATGCCCACTCGATGTGCCATGTGTGTGCTTTCTCGTTGTTGGTTGCCGGGAGAAATGAAAAACCGCCCACCGAAGTGGACGGTCAGAAGCGCACGCCGATCGGGCGTGCGCTACGAAATCGCGATGATTGTCTGCATCATCATGCGGGCAAGTCTAGCGGCCGGCCGCTCGAGACCTCAATCGAGGCGCGAGACTCGTGTCGTGAAAGGTCTCCTCGTGTTCATCACCGTCGTGCTCGTCGCCGCAGCGTGCGGGGCCGGCGATCCCGCGGCAACTCCCGCCGACACCACGACAACGACCGCCCCGACATCCACCGTCGCACCGGCCACGACCACCACCTCTCCGCCAGCGTCCACCTCGGCCGCTCCGGCCGACTGGGTGCTCCTCGACGAAGACGGGCCGGCCGCTGCGGTGTGGAACGCCACGGGCTACGACGACGCAACCCTGACCACACCCGGCACGGGAGACGCTGCGGTGATCGCCTACCAGGGCACGGCCGAGGCACCCTTCGCACTCGACATCGATTGGGGCGATCCGGCCGGACGCACCGTCCTCAGCGGCACCACGCGCCCGACCGACACCGGCCTGTGGATCGACATCGACACGGTCGACGACGAGACCGGCACCCTCGGCGCGGCGCCGATCGCAGCCGAAGTGGAGGGATCCGGCTCGGTACGGATCTGGGGACCGCCTGCGGCCGAATGGGACAACGCAGCGGTGTCGGGCATACAGATCCTGTTGCGGGCCGTCCTGGTGCCGTTCCCGACGGAACCGATCGCGCCGGGCGCAACCTGGTCGACCCCCGGCACCGGGCCCCATGCGTTCCTTCGTGCTCCCACCTACGAACTCGTCGACCGGGAGGGACCGCTCGTCACACTGCAGCTCTCCGGCGATGCCAGTGGGTTCTCCCTGAGCGATCCCTGGCTGAGCCGCGGGTCGAGTGCGCCACGGTCCGGCACCCACGACGGCACGATCACGATCGACACCAGCTCGGGTCGTGTGATCGGACAGATCGCGGTGACCGGAGAGATCGGCGACGAGGGCGGGGAGACGTTCACCGAAACCTTGGACATCGAGAGTCCGACGGTGCCGATGCTCGTCCTCGGCGCGGCGGTCGACACGGAGTTCCGGATCGGTGTGGACTTCGGCGACCTTGTGGGAGAGGACCGGATCACGCTGAGCGGGTCGGCCATGTCCGAGCCCAAGAATCGCTCCGGTGTGCCGGGATTCTCCGGCCGCGCCGAGATGGAAGGCGACCTCTACGCCGATGAGTTCGTCGACCCGGTCGACTTCGACGAGACGAATCAGACCGAGTGGTCACGGAGCGACTTCTTCCAGGCACTCGAAGCCTTCATCGACGGGATGCTGCCCGACTGGGTCGACGATCGCTCGCTGCGCGGGCCGCTCCCCTTCGGAGGCATCGACCAGCTGAAGATCCTGGAAGTGGGAATCGGCGGCACGACGGTACCCATCACCTGGAGGATCTCCGAGCTCGACGGTGCCGACGTCGTCATCACGATCGACGCGCCGTTCGCCGAGGACACGTCCCACCGTGGTGCACTGGTGCGCACCGTCGGCACGGTGACAGGTACCTTCGTGGTGAACCGGTTCAACGTGCTCGATGTTCGAGGTCGCCTGGATGTCGTCTTCGACTACACCTTCAGCTCCGCCGACCAGCCGTCCATCCCGGTCCACCAATGGTGGGAGGCGGTGGCCTTGGATGCCCCTGACAACTGACCGCCCGCGGCGCCCACGCTTCCTCGCCGTGCTCGCCGTGCTCGGCTCGGTGCTGTCGTCGTGCGCGGCCGACGACCCCTCGGCCGCGCCCCCCACGGACTCCACGCCGCCGGCGTCGCCCTCCTCGAGCACGGTCCCTGTGGCTTCGACGTCGACCGTTCCGCCGACGACCACCGCACCGCGGCCCGACGACGGTTGGCGCCGCGAGCACACGAACTTCGGCCGCGATGTGATGCTCCTGTCGGAGGGCGAGGGTGAACGCGTGCTGCTGCGGTATCGAGCCGATCAACCCGCCGACGTCGAGTTCGTGATCCGCGACCGATGGAACGACAGTCACTGGATCCGACGCTTCGCCCCGGGTTTCGACCCAAACCGCGAGGTGCACATCCGGGCCGAGGTGCAACCGCTCGACGACGGGCTCTGGTTCGAGGTCATATCGGCCGCACCGCTCGACGCCGGACCGTACGACGCCGGCACCGCAGCCGATCCACCGATGTACACAGGCGGTGTCGCCCTCCATCTCCGCGACGGGACCCTCGACATCGTCACCACGGGCGAGCCTGAGATCGTCCGCCAACAGGGGTTCACGCTCGAACGGCTGCTGCGTTCGGTGCTGCTACCGCTTCCCGATCAGCCGGTGGGGGTCGGCGCCCGGTGGCAGGTGGGCGACAACTACCTGTACTCCCCTCCCGACGCCGAATTCGAACTGATCGCGATCGATGGCGACCTCATCACCCTGACCGTCGGGGGCAACTCGACCGCCTACGACGGCGACCGCTACGGCGGCAACCTTCTCGATGTCGAGCAGTCCGGAACGCTGCGCATCGACCTCTCGACCGGCGCCGCGACGGGTTCGATCCGAGCCGAAGGGGTCGTGGAGCAGTCCATCGCCGGGGAACGCACCCCGGGCACGGAGGAGCCGTTCGAACGGGACACCCTCGTCGACATCCTCTCTCGCTACCACCCACTCGACGAGCGGCCCCACACGCTGACCCTCGATTACGAAACCGGGTCGGGCGACACCGCGGTGTCGGGCACGGTCACCTATCAGGGCGAGGTCGACGTAGAATCATCGGGAGCCGTCGTTTTCGCCGGCTCCGTCGCCTACGAACCCGGACCACAGGCCGGCGCACCCACCGAGTTCGAACTCTCCCTGGCTCCCGACGGCGAGCCCGGAACCTCGTGGCGTGGTCAGCTCTCGCTTTGGCAGGTCTTCGGTTCGTTGGTCCCGCGGCTTCCCGCGGAGAGCCACCTCCACGCCGGGTTCCCGGACTCGCTCATCAGCGAAGTCGTCGTGCCAGACCTCTGCATCGGCGGTTGCAGCTGGCCGATCGAATGGCACGTGGTCGACATCTCCGGGTCACGGCTGACGCTGGCCGCGGACCAGGACCTCGAACTCGACATCTCGCAGCGAGGCGCGAGCGTGGTGGCCGAAGGGACCCTTGTCGGCGAGTGGACGATCGACCTCTTCGATCCCCTTGCCGTCGAAGGCACGCTCGCCTTCGACGGGTCGGCGTCGCTCGGGGCCGGTGGGCCCCAGCCCCGCCATGAGCGCTGGACGCTGCACTCCACCATCGGGTGATGACCGCGTGACACCGGTAGATTCTCCGCATGGCTGACCCACACCAGCTCTCCCAGGCGGCCTATGACCGCCTCAAGGCCGAGCACGACGACCTCACCACCCGAGGCCGGATCGACATCGCCCGCAAGATCGAGTCGGCCCGCGAACTCGGCGACCTCTCAGAGAACGGCGACTACCACGCCGCCAAGGAGGAGCAGGGAAAGATGGAGGGCCGGATCCTGCATCTCGCCCGCATCCTCGAAGACGCGGTGATCGTCGAGGCCGATGGGGGCGGCGACATCGTCGGCACCGGCGCGATCGTCTCGATCGTCTTCGAGGGCGACGACGAGGTCGAGAAGTACCTCGTGGGCTCGATCGAGGAGCAGCGAGACGACGTCACCGTCGTCTCGCCGGGTTCACCGATGGGCGCGGCCCTGCTCGGCGCGTCGGTCGGCGACACGGTCGAATACGAGGCCCCGACCGGAGCCGTGCTCAAGGTCGAGGTCGTCGAGATCGCATAGTGGCGACCTCCATCGCAACCGATCGAGAGCCCGCCGAGCCCCACATCGGCCGACCCGCCCTGCCGGTGGGACGTCGCATCGAGCTCCCCGGCCGCGGCACCACCTTCGTTCGAGCGCTCGCCGGACCCTCCGCCGACGCACCGACCGTCCTCCTCCTCCATGGCTGGACCGTCACCGCAGCGCTCAACTGGTTCCGCGTCTACGAGCCGCTCGCCGAGTTCGCCAACGTCGTCAGCCTCGACCATCGGGGTCATGGGCGCGGGATCCGCAGCCGCCGGACGTTCCGTCTCGAAGACGCCGCCGACGATGCCGTGGCACTCGCCGATCATCTCGGCATCGGACGGTTCGTGGTCGCCGGGTATTCGATGGGCGGCCCCATCGGCCAACTCGTGTGGCGCCGTCACCCCGAGCGTGTGCAGGGACTGGTGCTCGCCGCCACATTCGCCCGTTCGTCGGCGCGACCGGCCGAGAAGATCGCCATGCAGGGTCTGGGCCATCTCGGTCGGGCCAGTCGCCTGATGCCCCGTCGACGCCAGATCGACGTGTTCACCCGTGCGATGGTCGCCGGCGGCAGCAACCCCAACGAGCGTCCGCCCTGGTTCGTTTCCGAGGTCCGTTCCGGATCCGTGCCGATGATGCTCGAGGCGGGCGGTGCGATCGCCGACTTCGACAGCCGCAGCTGGCTGCATCACGTCGACGTTCCCACCGGCATCTTCATCACGTCACACGACGGCATCGTGCCTCCCGATCGACAGCACCGGATGGCGGCGTTGATCCCGCATGCCAAGATCGTGTCGGCACCGATCGACCACGACGGATGCGTGACCCGACCCGGCGAGTTCGTCCCCGGGTTCGTCGATCTCGTCCGTCACGCAGCAGGGGACCCATGAATCCACGACAGACCTTCATCGAGCAGCTCACCGGACCCGAAGGGTTCTTTCCGGTCGAGATGCTCGACGTGCGTGGCCATCAGGTGCCCGTTCTGGTGAACCGCAAGCGCTCACTGCGCGACTTCGTCGTCGCGGCCGGTGCCCACGGCGATGCCGAGTTCCTCGTGCTCGGCGATCGCCGCATCACCCACGCCGGGTTCCCCGAACTCGTCGCGGCCGAAGCCGCTGCGCTCGCCGCCGACCACGGCATCGCCAAGGGGGACCGCGTCGCCATCCTCGCGGCCAACTCGCCCGACTGGGTGATCGCCTACTTCGCGCTCGTGTCGATGGGTGCCGTCGTGTGCCTCTACAACGGCTGGTGGACCCCCGACGAGATCAGCCACGCGACCGAGCTGACCACGCCGAAGCTGATCCTCGGCGATGAGAAGCGCCTGGCCCGCGTGCCCGCCGAACTCGGTGTCGAGACCGTCGACATGGACGCCGAACGCGACCGACTCCAGCGCGGTGTGGGCGAGCACGAGCTGCCCACCATCCCGCTCGACGAAGACGATCCGTGCTCGATCTTCTTCACGAGCGGGACGACCGGGCGCTCCAAGGGCGCCGTCGTCCCCCACCGCGGCCTCGTCGGCTTCGTCGATGTGCAGATGCTCAACGGCGCGCTGAAGTTCATGATCGCCGCCGCTGCCAGCGAAGCCGCCGGCGAGCCACCGCCGGAACGCCCGACCGTCAAGCCCCGCGTGCTGATGACCTCGCCGCTCTTCCACGTGTCGGGACTCTCCGGCTCGACGCTGATCAACATGAGTGTCGGTGGCACCCTCGTGTTCCGGGAGGGTCGCTTCGATCCGGAGGAGTGCTTCGCCCTGGTCGAGAAGGAACGCATCACGGCCTGGACCCTCATCGGAGCGATGGGTCCGCGGGTCGTCGACCATCCCGCCCTCGGCGACTACGACCTCGCATCGCTCACGAACGTCGGGTTCGGAGGTGCGCCGGCGAGCCCCGAGCTGCAACAGCGCGTCCGCGACACATTCCCGAACGCCACCGCCAACGTCGCCATCGGCTACGGCTCGAGCGAGACGGTCGGCGTCGTCGCCTCGTTCGGTGGCGCCGAATACAAGGCCGAGCCGACGGCCACCGGCCACGTGTTGCCCACCATGCAGGTGCAGATCCGAGACGACGACGGCAACGAGGTCGCCGAGGGGGTCAACGGCCGAGTCTGCGTGAAGTCGGCCTACACGATGCTCGGCTACTGGGAGAATCCCGAAGCCACGGCCGAGGCGATCGACGACGACTTCTGGCTCGACACCGGCGACATCGGCCGCATGGTCGGGGACCTGCTGTTCATCGACAGCCGGGCCCGAGACATGATCCTGCACAACGGCGAGAACGTGTATCCGGTCGAGATCGAGTACCGCCTCGACGAACACCCCGACGTCCAGGAGTGCGCGGCCTACGGGGTCGACGACCCGGAGACCGGCCAGGCCGTCGCCGCGTCGGTCGTGCCGCAGCCGGGCCGGACCATCGACGAGGACTCCCTGCGGGCCTGGTGCGCCGAGTCGTTGGCCGGTTTCAAGGTGCCCACCCGGTGGGACATCCGGACCGAACCGCTGCCGCGCAACGCCGCCGGCAAGGTCGTCAAGGGTGCGCTCAGCGGCGAACGCGACCACATCGTCCACGACGACTGATCGGGAGCCCCCTCGCCCGCAGACCCTGGCCAGGCGCGAGACGCAGTGACACGCCGCCGGCACCTCGAGGTCGGGACGGCCTGACTCGCCGAGTACTTCGGCGAACCGGCGCTCTTGTCGTTGCACCAGTCACCATGCGCTGCAGCACGCCGGAGGAAGCTCCCACCCGGGGCGACGCCAGGGATCGGATGTGCGACACCGCACTCGGACCCGGTCTCGGTCTCGGTCGCACGCGACCGCTCGTTCGATCGCCGTCGTCCCGGCCGGCCGGGCTCACCCCGTAATCGCGTCGACCAGGAACCAGAGCAGTACTGCGACGACGACGACCGCGCTCAGGCGGAGCAGCACCATCGACGCGGTGCCGAGCTCGGACTCGTCGTGACCTTCCACGCGAGAAACCTATCGGTCGAGTCCGGCCGCGATCGCGATCGCGTGGGCCGCCTGCAGCACCGCAGCACCCAACGCCGGTCCGGGATCACGGCTCAGCCGCTCGATCGGACCGCTGACGCTGACCGCCGCGATGACGGTGTCGCCGTTTCTGACCGGCGCGCTCACCGACGCCACCCCCGCCTCCCGTTCCGCAACCGACACGACATAGCCGTCCGGCCCGGTCTCGCCGGAGAGCACTCGCCCTCCCGAACCCTTGGTGAGCGGCAGGGACGCGCCGCGGGCGACGATGGTCCGCAACCCGTGGGGCGATTCGAGTGACGCCACGCAGATGCGAGCGGACCCGTCACGCACGTAGAGCTGGACCGATTCGCCGGTGGCGTCCCGCAACGACGCGAGCGCAGGTCCGGCTGCGTCGGCGATGGGCCAGTGCCGGGCCGCCGCATCGCCGAGCGAGAGAAGGCGGCTTCCGAGTGCGAAGCGGCCTGCGCCGTCGCGGCGGATGTAGCCATGGACCTCGAGCGCGATGGCGAGACGATGGGCGGTCGCGCGGCTGAACCCGGTCCGCTCGACCAACCCGGCGAGACCGACCGGCCCGACCTCGATTGCGGTCAATACGGCGGCGGCCTTGTCGATGACGCCGACACCGCTTATCGTGTGTTCCACGGTTCAGAACATACGTCTCACTATTTGAGACGGTCAAGTGATGGGAACAACATGGGCAAGACCCTCAGCGAGAAGATCTGGGATCGACACCTCGTCACCGCCGGCATCGGTGGTGCCCCCGACCTGCTCTACATCGACCTCCACCTCATCCACGAGGTCACGTCGCCGCAGGCGTTCGACGGCCTGCGCCTCACCGGCCGCACGGTCCGCCGTCCCGATCTCACCGTGGCGACCGAGGACCACAACGTCCCGACCGAGGACCAGGACAAGCCGATCGCCGACGAGATCAGCCGCAAGCAGGTCGACACGCTGCGGGCCAACGCTGCCGAGTTCGGCGTGACCAACTACCCGATGGGCCACCCGAAGCAGGGCATCGTCCACGTCATCGGTCCGGAGCAGGGCCTCACCCAGCCGGGCATGACCATCGTCTGCGGCGACTCCCACACGGCCACCCACGGCGCCTTCGGCTCGATCGCGTTCGGCATCGGCACGAGCGAGGTCGAGCACGTCCTCGCTACCCAGACGCTCCCCCAGACGCGTCCCGGCACGATGGCCATCACGGTCAACGGGGAACTACCCGAGGGTTCGACGGCCAAGGACGTGATCCTCGCCATCATCGGCCGCATCGGAACCGGCGGCGGGATCGGAAAGATCATCGAGTACCGCGGCGATGTCATCCGCAACCTCTCGATGGAGGGCCGCATGACCGTCTGCAACATGTCGATCGAGGGCGGGGCCAAGGCCGGCCTCATCGCGCCGGACGAGACCACGTTCGCCTATCTCGAGGGGCGCGAACACAGTCCGACCGGGGCCGATTGGGACGCGGCCGTCGCCGACTGGAAGACCCTCGTCACCGACGACGACGCCGTCTTCGACGAAGAGGTCGTGCTCGACGGCGCCGACATCCCGGCCTACGTCTCGTGGGGGACCAACCCCGCGCAGGTGATGCCGCTCCACGGCGACATCCCGTCGCCCGACAGCTTCGACGACCCGGGTCTGCGCGACACCGCCGCCCGCGCCCTCGAGTACATGGGCCTCACCGCCGGCACCCCGATGCGCGACGTCGCGGTCGACACCGTCTTCATCGGTTCATGCACCAACTCCCGCATCGAGGACCTCCGCGCCGCCGCCAAGGTCGCCGAAGGGCGCCAGGTCAAGAGCGGCGTACGGACACTGGTCGTGCCCGGCTCCGGCCAGGTCAAGGCCCAGGCCGAGGCCGAGGGTCTCCCCGAGATCTTCCGGGCCGCCGGTTTCGACTGGCGCGAGCCGGGGTGCTCGATGTGTCTCGCCATGAACCCCGACAAGTTGCAGCCCGGCGAGCGCTCCGCGAGCACGTCGAACCGCAACTTCGAGGGCCGTCAGGGCCGCGGCGGCCGCACCCACCTCGTCTCTCCCGCCGTCGCCGCTGCCACCGCCATCGCCGGCACGTTCGCCACCCCCGCCGACCTCACCTGACCCCACCACCCCGAAATTAAGGCGAGTTGACCCGAAGAAATCGGGTCAACTCACCCGAATTTCGGAAAGGACGCACACATCATGAAAGCTGTACGCATCGTCACGGGGACTGCGGTCCCGCTCGACCGGACCGACGTCGACACCGACCAGATCATCCCGTCCGACTGGCTCAAGCGGGTCGAGCGGACCGGGTTCGAGAAGGGATTGTTCTCGGAATGGCGCGACGACCGCGACTTCGTCCTGAACAAGGAGGAGTACGCGGGCGCCAACATCCTCATCGGTGGCCTGAACTTCGGCACCGGATCCTCCCGTGAACACGCGGTGTGGGCCATCCAGCAGTACGGGTTCGATGCCGTGATCTCGCCCCGCTTCGCCGACATCTTCCGCAACAACTGCACGAAGAACGGGCTCGTCCCGGTCACGGTCGACGCCGACTTCAACGTCGCCCTGATGCGGGCCGTCGAGGCGGATCCCACCCTCGAGATCACCATCGATGTCGAGCGCCGCACCGTCGAAGCCCCCGCGGCGGGCCTCGAAACGACCTTCCCGCTCGACGACTCGACCCAGGAGCGATTCCTCGAGGGACTCGACGACATCGGCCTCACGCTTCGGTACGAGTCCGACATCGACGAGTACGAGGCATCGCGCCGTCCCTGGCTCCCCACCAGCTGACGCGAACTTTTCTGGACGAGATCGGGAACCGCTCGATCGGGCGCGTCGTCATAGCTGACGATTCGATCCCCCTTCTTCGACCGGAGAGCCCCATGCGTAGAGTCCTGACCACCCTGGCGGCCGTCGGCCTGCTCGCCGGCGCCTGTGGCACCGACGACGCGCTTTCCTCGGACGGCCGACCCCCCGGTGGCGACGACATCGTCGTCGAGATCGGCGGCGACGACGTCCAACTCACGAGCGCCCTGTCGGGCTTCGACAGCTGCGACACACTGCTCGACCACCTCCGCTCGGAAGGCGCCGAACGGGTTGGCCCGTGGGGATTCGACGACGGCTGGTACGGCGGCTGGTGGCCCGTCGACGGCCCGGTCGCCATGGCCGACGACATGGCGGGCGCCAACGCCGTCGACGACTCGGACGGCTCGGTTTCGGCCGAAGCGGCGCCCGCCACCACGGTGCCCGCACAGGGCGGTGACGGCGCGGATCTCACGGAGGGGGTCGACTTCTCCGGCACCAACATCCAGGAGTCGGGTGTCGACGAAGCCGACGTGGTGAAGACCGACGGCGAGCGGGTCTACATCGTCGCCAACAACGAACTCGTCATCGTCGACGTCGCCACCCGTGCGGTCGTCGGCACCGTCGTCGTGCCGCAGGGTGACCGGGCCGAACTGTTCATCGACGGCGACAACCTGCTGCTGGTCAACCAGGGCTGGAACGAGGTCGGGATCGTCGACGACGTCGCCTCCGACGCCGCCGTCGTCGGGCCCTACCCCTCCGGCGGTAGCCGCACGACGATCACCCGCATCACGGTCGACGGCGACACGCCTCGGATCCTCGAGACGCTCGCGGCCGAGGGCGACTATGTCAGCGCCCGTGCCGTCGACGGCACGGCGCGCATCATCGTGCGCTCGAACCCGCAGTACAACTTCCCGTTCGTCTTCCCGCAGGGAGAAGCCGGCGAGGACCGGGCCGAGCAGAGCAATCGCGAGGCGATCCTCGACTCCGAACTGACCGACTGGCTCCCCTCCTACACGCTGCTCGACGCCAACGGCGCCCAGACCGGCGACGGCCTCCTCGTCCCGTGCGAGCAGGTCCACGCCCCCACCGAGTTCGCCGGCTTCGGTGTCCTCTCGGTGCTGACCGTCGCCGTCGACGGCACGATCGATCCGACCACCACATCGTCGGTACTGGCACCGGGTGAGGTCGTCTACGCGTCGACGGAATCGGTCTACGTGGCCACGACGTCCTGGTTCGACCTCGACACGGTCGACGCCGCCCGCGAACAGATCGTCGAGAACGTCACGACATCGATCCACCGCTTCGACATCGCCTCCGACACATCGGCGGCTTACACCGCCAGCGGTTCGGTCGACGGTCTCGTTCGCGACAGCTACTCGTTCAGCGAGTACGACGGCCATCTCCGGGTCGTCACCACGACCGGCAACAACTGGGACGAGACGTCGGAGTCCTTCGTCCGGGTTCTGAAGGAAGAGGGCGACGAACTGGTCGAGGTCGGCTCGGTCGGCGACATGGGCAACGGTGAGGCCGTGCAGTCGGTCCGGTTCCAGGGAGACGTCGGCTATGTCGTGACGTTCCGCCAGGTCGACCCGCTCTACACCCTCGACCTCAGCGACCCGACGGATCCGGTGGTGCGCGGCGAGCTGAAGATCCCCGGCTTCTCGAGCTACCTGCACCCGATCGGCGACGGTCTCGTGATCGGCGTGGGCAGTGATGCCGACGAGCAGACCGGTCAGGTCACCGGCTCGAAGGTCTCGCTGTTCGACGTCAACGACCTCGCCAACCCGCAGGAGGTCGCCACCTGGGTCGGTCCCGACGGTTGGAACGACATCGGCTGGGACACCCACGCGTTCCTCTGGTGGGCACCCGAGAACCTCGCCGTCATCCCGATCAGCACCTGGGACCGCGGTGAGCAGTGGGCCGGCGTCGTCCTCCTGCGGATCGAGGGGTCGACCATCACCGAGGTCGGCCGGTTCGATCACGTCGACGAGACCGTCCAGACCGGCCAGACCGACTGCCGTGTCATCACCGACGACGAACTCCCGAACGTCGACGAGGGCGAGTTCCAGAGCGAGCTCGAATACATGGTCACCGACGAATACAGCCTGATCCTCGACTGCGAGGAGGGGGAGACCCGCTCGGCCACCGGCTACGAATGCTACGACGAGCCGTGGCTGGCCGAGGAGGCTGTCCGTATCGGCCTCGAGGCCGAGGGCACGATCGTCTCCTGTTGGCCGATCGGTGACGGCGTCCCCCAGATCCGCCGCTCGATCGTCCTGCCCGATGGTGAGCTCTGGACCGTCAGCTCCCCGTGGGGTTGGCTCGGTGGTTCCGGTCCGGCCCGTCTGCAGGTGAACGACCTGACGACCCTCGATCGGCTCGGCGCCGTCGACCTCTGAGCGGGTACGGTTCGGGGACTCGCCGTCGCCGGGAGGCGGCGTTCGCAAGGGAGCCCCCGATGCCTGATCTCGTCAAACGACTCGCCAACGTGTTGAAGGTCGGCACCGTCGTCGGCGTCGCCGTCGGGGCCGTCCGTGCCCTGCGCGGGGCGAAGGCGCCCGAGGTCACCGGCCAGGCCAGTTGGCCGCCGCTGGTGGCGACGGTGTCGGCCGAGAAGCGGACCGGTCCCGTCCAGTTCGTGGCGGCGTCCACGCCCGCCCAGCGATGGGTCGAACCCGTCGACGGCGAATGCCCGCTGACCCATCCCATCAAGGGCAACGCCGACTCCGGCATCTTCCACGTGCCCGGCGGTCTGTCCTACGACCGCACGGTCCCCGAGCGCTGCTACGCCGCCGAATCCGACGCCGAAGCCGATGGTTTCCGCCGGGCGAAGCGGTAGCGACGCCACACCGGGTCAGACGCAGCGTTCGACGCGCACGGTTCGTTCGTCGAGCGGCGACACATCGGCACCACCGATGCGCGACGCCCAGTCGCCGAAGGCGCTCTCGACACCGTAGGTCTCCCCGTCCTCGGACTGGATGTCCCAGCGCATGCAGCTGCGACCGTCGGCCGTCCACACCACGAGCTGGTCACCGCCCCACTCGAAGTCGAGAATGAGCCCGACGCCCGTGAACAACGAGTCGATCAGGACCTGACCGCCCAACCCCGAGTAGACGATCTCACCGTCAGCCGGAGGAGGAGCGACGACGATCGCACCCTCCTCGGCGTCGTAGCGATCCGGAGAGATCACCTGCTCGCTCGTGATCGGAGGATCCTCGAGTGCCTCGTCGAGTGCCGCATTGCCGCCGGTGTCGATCAGGTGCTCGACGAACACCTCGCCGTACTCGTAGGGCGAGAGTTCGAGAAGGAGGAACGACAGCTCGAACTGGTTGAAGATCCCCGGGTCGCCGAAGCTGAACTCCTCGCGAGCGAGGTCGTCGCGCTCGGCGGCGCTCAGCGTCGCCTTCCACTCGGCTTCGACCCACGAGGCGCTCCCCTCCGCCACCGCGCGGAATCCCCACGCGACCTCGTCGGTTCGGTCGTCGTACTCGGGTCGGTCGAGGTCGAAGTGCTGATCATCGAATGCGTGGGTGAGTTCGTGGACGATGGTCGACTTGGTCAGCAGCGAGAGTTCGTCGCGCTGGCGAACGACGAGCTCGTCGGTCTCCGGGTCGTAGAAGCCGAGGATGCCGGCCTCGCCGAATCGGCCGTAGACCTCGTCGACGCTGTCGTCGGGCCCGATCAGGCCCATCGCCCGATAGGTGGCGTTGAGCATCACCAGGCCCTCCGGGTCCTCGGTGAGTTCCTGCGACAGATCGGCGCGAATCCGAGCGACGAACGTCGCCTCGCTGAGGGTGACGACCCTCGGTTCTGTGACGAACCGGCGGCCGCGGGTCGCTTCCACGAACGCGATCGCCTCGTCGACGAACGTCGCGAACTCGTCGAGGGACTCGTCGGCGACACCGCCGTCGGCGACCCCACCGTCGGAAGCCATCTCGTCGTCGGCCACCAGCGGCGACTCCTGTGCGCGCCCGTAGGCGACCACCACGGCGATGACCACGCAGAGGACACCGAGAACGACTCCGGTGATGAGTGCTTCGCGCCGCTCCATTCCGGAGGAGGGTAGCGAAGGCGGTCAGCTGACGGTGATCGCCCTCACGAAACGCACGTTGCTGTTGCTCCGCAGCGCGTCCTGCACGGCAGTGGGAACCGGTGCACTGGTGCACACGACCATCAGCGCCTCGACGCCGTCGCCGCTCTCGCCGATGTGCATGTTGGAGATGTTGATCCCGGCGTCGCCGAGGGTTGCGCCGACGACGCCGACCATCCCGGGCTGATCCTGGTTGCGGATGATGAGCATGTGGGGGCTCGGGTGGATGTCGAGGGCGTGGTTGTCGAGCTCGGAGATGCGGTGACTCTGGTCGAGGCCCGACAGGCGCCCGGAGACCGAATGACCCCCGCCGGAGATGCGGATCACGTTGACGTGGTCCTGCGCCGGCGCCGTGATGGTCCGGATCTCGACACCACGACCGGCGGCGACATCGAGGGCGTTCACATAGCTCACGGGTGTCCCGGTGTGCACCGACAGCAGACCCTTGATCGCGGAGAGCACCGCGATCCGGGTGTCGTCCTTGGAGATCGCGCCGCGGAGTTCGACGTCGATCGTGTCGGGGACGGTTGCGACGAGACCGCCGAAGATCGCGCCGAGATGTTCGGCCAGGGGAACGAAGGGCCGCAGGGTCTCGCTCACTTCGGCCGCATCGACATTGACCGCGAACGGCACGAACTCCCCCGCCAGCGCCAGGCCGACCTGCTCGGCGATCGTGACGCCGGCCTTGTCCTGCGCCTCTGCGGTGCTGGCGCCGAGGTGGGGGGTGACGACGATGCTCGGCACATCGAACAGCGGCGACTCGGTGGTCGGCTCGGTGGCGAACACGTCGATGGCCGCCCCGCCGATGCGACCCTCGCGGGCGGCTTCGGCCAGCGCGGCCTCGTCGATGATGCCACCGCGTGCCACATTGATGACTCGCAGGTTGGGCTTGGCCTTGGCGAGGAGCTCCTTGCCGATGAGCCCCGCCGTCTCGGGGGTCTTGGCCAGATGGAGGGTCAGGAAGTCGGCCGTGGACACGAGCGTTTCGAGATCGACGAGCTCGACATTGGCCTTCTTGGCCGCGTCGGCCGACACGAACGGGTCGTGGGCGATCAGCCGCATCCCGAAGGCTGCGGCGCGCTGGGCGACGAGGCTGCCGATCCGGCCGAGGCCGACGATGCCGAGTGTCTTGTCGGCGAGCTCCACGCCCTCCCACTTCGAGCGCTCCCAGCGACCGGCGACGAGCGCGGCGTGGGCCTGGGGCACATTGCGGGCCTGCGCGAGCAGGAGCGCCATCGTGTGTTCCGCAGCGGAGATGATGTTGGACTGCGGCGCATTGGCGACCATCACTCCAGCCGCGGTGGCGGCGGGGACGTCGACGTTGTCGAGCCCGATGCCCGCCCGTCCGACGACCATCAACGAGTCGGCTGCGGCCAGCACCTCGGCGGTCACCTGGGTGGCGGAACGGATGATGAGACCGTGGGCGCCGACGATCGCCTCGAGCAGCCCGGCCGGGTCGAGATCGAGCTGCACGTCGACATCGTGACCGGCCTCGCGGAGGCGGTCGAGGCCGGACTCGGCGATGGTTTCGGTCACCAGAATTCGAGACATGTCCGACATCCTCGCCGTAGGCCGACCCACCGCCAACTCGGTCGGCGGGTTATTCGTCACTCCCGGTCAGGCCACCGGGTCGAACCCGAGGATCCGGCCGAAGAACCGCAACTCGGCCTCGAGGGCGGCCACGATGTGGTCCGCCTTCCGGAACCCGTGCTGTTCGCCCTCGAACAGGAGGTACTCGACTTCGACCCCGTTGGCCCTCAGCGCGTCGACGATCATCTCCGACTGGTTCGGCGGCACGATCGCGTCCTCGTCGCCCTGGAGCACGATCATCGGGGCCCGCAGCCCGTCGACATGGTTGATCGGCGAACGCGCCTCGTAGACGGCCCTGGCCTCGGGATAGGGGCCCACCAGCGCGTCGAGGTACCGGGCTTCGAACTTGTGGGTGTCGGCGGCCAACGCCTCGAGATCGGCCACGCCGTAGCGACTGGCGCCGACCGCGAACACGTCGTGGAAGGCGAGCGCGCTGAGCACGGTGAAGCCGCCGGCGCTGCCACCCCGGATCATCAGACGATCCGGGTCGGCGTCGCCCCGACCGGCGAGGTGGGTCGCCGCGGCCACACAGTCCTCGACATCGGCGATGCCCCACTCGCCATCGAGGGCCTGCCGGAAGGAGCGGCCGTAGCCGGTCGACCCGCGATAGTCGACATCGACCACGGCGATCCCCCGGGAGGTCCAGTAGAGGATCGCCGTCTGGAGTTGGCGGCGCGCCTGCGCGGTGGGGCCGCCATGGGCGAGCACCAGCAGGGGCGGCTTCTCACCGGCGGGGCCGACGTGGCCGGGATTGGTCGGGGCGTAGAAGAGGCCATGGGCCGTTGCGCCGCCATCGGGCCCGGTGGGGAACGAGATCCATTCGGGCTCGACCAGCAGTCCCCGCTCGAAGCTCGGCGGTTTGCTCGGACGGATCACCTCGCGTCGCAGCGCACCCTCGCCCATGCGGAGCCGGATCACCTCGGGGTCGTGGTCGTACCCGGCACCGACCGCCACGATCCCGGCGGGACCGGCCGACAGCGACACGATCGACGAGTCGACGGTCGTGGTGGTCCGTCCGTCGACGATCAGTTCATCGCCGGTCGGCAGCCCCGCCACCGCCACGATGCGACCGTCGGCGACCGCCCACCGCTGCATGCCGAAAACCCACGGCGGCGTTGCGATCTCGAAGGGGCCGCCGAGCACCACCCGGAGCTGCCCCGAGGACACGTCGACCTCGTGCAGGTTCCACCATTCGTCGTCGTCGACGACCACCAGGAGCCGCGCGTCGTCCCAGCCCGGCTCGCAGAACGAACGGTCACCGTCGAGGACGAGGATCTCCTCGCCGAGACGACCCTCGTCGAACGAGTGGACGTGGAGCCGGGTGCGGGTCCACGGCATCTCGGGGTCGTCCCACGAGATGAAGGCGAGTCGGGTCCCGTCGCCGGAGATCCGGGGCGACGACACAAAGTCGCTCCCCTGCCAGAGCGACTCGACCGTGGCGCTGCCATCGGTGGGGATCACGGCGAGATCGTTGATCACGCCCTCGTCGGTGTGGCGCTCGCGGACACAGACGACCCACCGACCATCTGTCGTGACCACACCGTCGGCGAAACGGTGGGCCCTCGGCATGGGCGGCTCGTCGGTCAGGAAGGTGGCCGACCCGTCAGGGTCGACCCGACGCAGACGCTGGTCGACGAAGTCGACGTGGAAGAGCGCACCGCCGTGGACCCACCAACCCGCACCGCCGTATTCGTGGACGAGGGTCCGCACATTGGCATCGGCCGGTGTCACCTCGACCACCTCACCGTCGCGCCACCGCATGATGGCGGTCCGGCCACCCTCCTGCGGACGCGACTCGGCCCACCAGACGTCGGCGCCGTCGGCGGATGCTTCGCTGATCCCGACCGCGCCCTCGACGAGCGACGCCGCCGTGATCGGCGACGGCCACGCCCCATAGGGCGTCTCGATGGGTTCGTCGCTCAGGAGAGGAACTCCACGATGCGACCCACACCCTCGCCGAGATCGTCGTCGCCCAGGGCGAACGACAGGCGGGCGCCGCCGCCGACGCCGAATGCCTCGCCGGGAACGATCGCGACCTTGGCCTTCTCGAGGAGCAGATCGGCCAGTTCGAGTGTGGTGGTCGGGGTGACCCCGTCGTAGGTACGGCCCAGGACGCCCGAGAAGTCGGGGTAGGCGTAGAACGCACCCTGCGGCTCGGGACACACCACGCCGTCGATGCCACTGAGCATCGAGTACATGGTCGTGCGCCGGCGGTCGAACGCGTTCCGCATCTCCACCACGGCATCGAGCGGGCCCGACACCGCGGCGAGCGCGGCCATCTGCGCGACATTGCAGACATTGCTGGTGCAGTGCGACTGCAGGTTGGACGCCGCCTTGATGACGTCGGACGGACCGATCATCCAGCCGACCCGCCACCCGGTCATCGCGTAGGTCTTCGCCACGCCGTTGAGGATCACGCACTTGTCGCGGACCTCGGGCACGACGACGGGCAACGAGTGGAACTCGTTGTCGCCGTAGACCAGGTGTTCGTAGATCTCGTCGGTGATCACCCAGATGCCGTGTTCGACGGCCCAGTTGCCGATGGCCTCGATCTCGTCGCGGGAGTAGACGGCACCGGTCGGGTTCGACGGTGACACGAACACGAGGGCCTTCGTCTTGTCGGTGCGGGCCGCCTCGAGCTGCTCGACCGTCGCCCGGAATCCGTTGAGGGCAGTGGTGAGCACCGGCACGGTGACGCCACCCGAGAGCGCGATCGGCTCGGGGTAGGTGGTCCAGTAGGGCGCCGGGAGGATGACCTCGTCGCCGGGGTTCAGCAGCGCTTCGAAGGTGTTGTAGACCGCCTGCTTTCCGCCGTTGGTGACGAGGAAGTCGGCGGCCTCGCACGCGAACCCGCTGTCGCGCAGTGTCTTCGCCGCGAGGGCCTCCTTGAGCTCGGGAAGCCCCCCGACCGCGCTGTACTTGTGGTTGGCCGGGTTACGGCACGCGGCGACCGCGGCCTCCACGATGTGGTCGGGCGTGGCGAAGTCGGGTTCGCCGGCGCCGAAGCCGATGACGTTCTCGCCGGCCGCCTTCAACGCCTTCGCCTTGTTGGACACGGCGAGGGTTGCGGACGGGGCGATGGCGCCCACTCGGCGCGAGATTCGATCACTGCTCATGGGCACCGAGACTATGGATATTCCCGGGCGAAAGCGCGACGGTTTCTCGCATTTCCTGTCACCATGGCGAGCGTGAACACGACCCCCCAGAACGTGCCCGACATCACCATCCCCGCCGATCTGCTTCCGACCGACGGCCGCTTCGGCAGCGGACCCACGAAGGTGCGACCCGAGATCGCCCGGTCGCTCGCCGACCACGCGACCGACTACCTCGGCACCTCGCACCGCCAGCTTCCGGTCCAGCTGATGGTGGCCGAGGTCCGCAACGGCCTGGCCGAGCTCCTGCGAGCCCCCGACGGCTACGAGATCATCCTCGGCAACGGTGGCTCCACGGCATTCTGGGACTGCGCCACCTTCGGACTCATCGAGAACCGCAGCCACCATCTCGCGTTCGGCGAGTTCGGCGCCAAGTTCGCGTCCGGCATCGCGGCTGCGCCACACCTGGCCGAGCCGTCGATCCTCGAGTCCGAGCCCGGAACCCATCCGGCGCTCGAAGCGGTCGAGGGTGTCGATGCCTACTGCTACACCCACAACGAGACCTCGACCGGCGTCATGCTCGACCCCGTCCGGGTCGACGACCCCGACGCATTGATGCTCGTCGACGCGACCTCCGGCGCCGGCGGCCTGCATTTCGACGCGAGCGCGACCGACGTCTACTACTTCGCCCCCCAGAAGGCGCTCGCCGCCGACGGCGGGCTCTGGATCGCCATGGTCTCGCCGGCCGCGGTGGAGCGCATCGAGCGCATCGCCGCGTCGGATCGCTGGTGCCCGCCGTCGCTCGATCTCGCGATCGCGCTCGAGAACTCGCGCAAGGACCAGACCTACAACACTCCGGCCCTCGCCACGCTCTTCCTGACCGCCAAGACCGTCGGCTGGTTCAACGACAACGGCGGACTGTCCTGGTCCGCCGGCCGTTCGGCGGCGTCGGCCGAGATCCTCTACGGCTGGGCCGATGCGAGCGATGCGGCCACCCCGTTCGTGCAGATCGAGTCGCAACGCAGCAAGGTGGTCGCCACGATCGACTTCGACGAGTCGATCAGCGCCGACACGCTGTGCGACGTGTTGCGAGCCAACGGCATCGTCGACACCGGCGGCTATCGCAAGCTCGGCCGCAATCAGCTCCGTATCGGCATGTTCCCGGCGATCGAGCCCTCCGACATCGAAGCGCTCACCCACTGCCTGGACTATTGCGTGAGCGCCCTCAGCTGACCCCACCGTCCCTCGTTCTGTGAGCTTGAATGCCGCCGTCGGCGGCATTCAAGCTCACAGAACGGATCAGGGGGTGATGCCGATGCGGGCGACGGGTTCGGCGGCGCCGGCGCGGCGGCGGGCGCTCAGGTCGAGACCGTCGAGGACGGCATTGCGGAGATCTCGCGGGTCGATCAGTTCGTCGAATCCGAGCCCCGACGCGGAGCGATAGCTCGACTCCAGTTCGGCCTCACGCAGCGCGGCGCGGGTTTCGTCGTCGGCGCCCACGGCGTTGCCCGCTCCCTGCGCACCCATCGCGCCCATCGTCGCACCGGGGAACGCGTACGAGAGCGTCTGCTCGTCGTAGCCGTTCATCGCCATCACGCAGGAGCCGAACCCGTAGGCCTTACGCATCGTGATCTGGATCTTCACGGTTCGGGCGCGGGTCTGGGCGGTGAACATCCGCGCACCGGCGCGCAATATCCCCGTGCGCTCCGACGCCGTACCGGCGAGCACGCCCGGGTTGTCGGTCATGAACACCAGCGGCAGGTGGAAGCTGTCGCACACCTGGATGAAGTGGGCCGCCTTGTCGGCCGCGTCGACGTCGATCGAGCCGGCGATCACGGCCGGCTGGTTCGCCACCACCCCGACGGCATGACCGCCGACACGGGCCAGGGCGCACACGATCGAACGACCGAAATCGGGCTG
This sequence comes from Acidimicrobiales bacterium, assembly GCA_041394245.1. Lineage (NCBI taxonomy): Bacteria > Bacillati > Actinomycetota > Acidimicrobiia > Acidimicrobiales > Acidimicrobiales bacterium. The sequence continues at coordinate 456,447 of JAWKIR010000004.1, read as the reverse complement.
AATCTGGAAGAAGCCACCACCGTCGACGACGCGGCTCACGGCCTGGCGCATGTCGTAGGCCTTGTTGCCGTCGCGGGGCACGACCTCGAGAAGATCGTCGAGGCGGCGACGCTCGAGATCGCCGGTGTCGGCCCACGGCGGGCGCTCCCACGCCGACGACCCGAAGAACGACAGATAGGTGCGGATGTCGGCGAGCAGCGAGGCGTCGTCGGCGGCGACATTGTGGATCACCCCGCTGGCGACGGCCACCCCCGGACCGCCCAGCTCGTGCTTGGTGACCTCCTCGCCGAGCGACGCGCGAACGACAGGAGGACCGGCCGTGAAGATCGCGGCGTCGCCGGTCATGACCGACCAGTCGCACAGCGGCGCGGTGATGGCACCGTGTCCGGCCGAGGAGCCCAACACGCCGCACACCATCGGCACGTAGCCCGAGAGTCGACCCTGTGCCTGGAGATCGCCGGGTCCACCACCACCGGGGTCGCCGGGCATCGGCGGTCGGTGACCGGCGCCCTCGAGCAGCATCACCAGCGGGATGCGCTCGCGCTTTGCGATGTCGGCGATGCGCCAGCGCTTCCGGCTCGCCGCCGGCCCGATCGATCCGCCCAGCGTGGTGAAGTCCTCGGCGCCGACGGCGACCGGCCGCCCGTCGACAGCGCCGACGCCGGCGACGAGCGCGTCGGCCGGCGCCCCACCACCGGCGAGCGTGCCGATCTCGGCGAAGCTCCCCGCGTCGAGCAGCGCATCGATTCGACCGCGGGCGTCGAGGCGGCCCTGCGCCCGGCGCGCCTCCACCTTCTCGGCCCCACCCATCTCGTGCGCGGCGGCGCGGCGGGCCGCGAGATCCTCGAGCGTCTCGCCCCAGTCGTTGCCTTCGGTCATCGGGCGGACCCTAGTTCGCGCTCAGAGAATCGTGAGAACCGCGATGTTCCAGCAGACCACGGCGAGATACCAACCCGTTGTGCCGGCCAGCGAGAGTTCGGCGATGCGCGACCCTCGGCAGCGGGTGAGCAGTGTGGCCACGATGACCAGCACGAGCCCTTTGAGCAGGGCGACGTGCCACAGGTTGTCGACCAGCGGTTGGACGAAGGGGTTGCGCTCTTCGCCGCCCCGGTCGAGCACCAGTGCCGTGGTGACGAGATCGAGAAGGTTGAGGACGATGAGCGACACGAACAACGCCCAGCGGGAGTCGCCGATGAGCGAACGCCACCGCTGCTGGGTCGACGAGGGCGCCTGCGCGCCGATTGCTTCCATTCGCACCCTGTCGACTCCCGTCCAGACCATCGCCACCTGGAACCTAGTCCATTCGACCCACCTGTCAATACTCAGGGTGGTCGGAAATCCCACTCTACGAAGTATCCCCAACGTCTCAGGACCGTGAACCGACGCCGACGGTCCATCCGAGCAGCGTCGCCATGGTCTCGGAGAGCTCACCACGCTCTACCCCCCACGACGCGAAACCGCTCTGATGCGCGCTCACATGGGCGAGCATCGTGGTGAGAATGCCGGCTGCCGCGCCGGGCGCAACACCGGGCGCCAGGCGCCCGGCCGCCTCGGCCCGCTCGGCGAGCTCCTGCAGGGCCAGAAACACGCCGTTGAGCAGGCGGATGCGCAGCGCACGGAACCGTTCGTCGCCCTCGATGGTGGCGAGATCGATCACCCGCAAGATCGCGGCGTGGTCGTCGAAGAACGTGAGGAAGCCCTCGGCCAACGCAGCGGGAGCCTCGATGCGGCGCCAATCGGGATCGGTGACGAGCGATCGCAACTCGTCGCTGCCGTTGTCCACCATGTCCTCTACGAGCGACAGGACCGCCGCCTCCACGTCGGGGAAGTACTGATAGAAGGTGGCCGGCGAGGTACCCGCAGCTCGGCTGATGTCGACCACCTTCAGGTCGCGAAACGGCACCTCGGTCAACAATGCGCGGGTCTCCTCGAGGAGGCGCTGCCTCGTGGCTCGGCCGCGCTTTCCCGGAAGCCGCCCATCGGCCGCTCGACCGTTCTGCGCCGTCGCCACACGCGCGTCGTCCATGCGCGGACCCTAATCGGCGGGCGCGACCGACGGTCAGCCGGGCGACGGGTCGGGTCGTGACACGAACTCGGACCGCAGGGAGGCCGAGTGTGCACCCGCCGGCGGAGCGGTCGGCGGGATCGGTCGGTGTCGGGGCTCCGCCACCGGCGCCCACTCCCCCTCGATCTCCACCACCCATCCCTCCCCTTGCCGACGGACGGGCGCCACGCCGTGCGGTCGGGCCGCCCACGCGGCGACCCGGGCCAGCGGCACTTCCACGACTGCCGCTCGATCACCGGCCAGGATGTCGGCGCCGTAGACCGCAGCGACCAACCCGGTGAGCGGATCGGCGACCGCATCGGCGACGAACATCGGCGGGTCGCCGGCCAGGAGCACCCCGCCGGCCACCGCGGCATCGTCACCGAACCCGACCCGGTCGGCCTCGGAGCCGGTGCGTCCATGTGCGGTGATCGACAACCAGCTCGTCCCCGACCTGACGATCTCGATGGGCCGGATCCCGATCGCGTCCATGGCGCGGGGCCTCGATCCCTCGATGACGAGATCGGCAGCCGCGATCAGTCGCCGCAGGAGGCCGATGTCGTCGCGATCGCGGAGATCGATGGCAAGGCACTCCTTACCCGTGTTGACGAGGTCGTAGAACGCGGCGGCGCCGGCCCGGGCGCCGTCGGGGCGCGACCGGCCTTCGACCTTGATCACGCGGGCACCACCGAGCCGCAGGAGGCTCGCTGCGAGTGGCCCGGCCCACAACGACGTGAGATCGACGACGAGCGGGGTCGCGGTCGGCTTGCGCGACGGCCCGCGGGCGAGCTCTCGACCGGGCGCGGCGGGCGGAGCCTCGGTGGTCGGCGAGCCGACGGCGAGACCCAACAGCGTCGCCTGTTCGACGACGTCGACCACCCGCATCGACCGCAGGCCCGACTCGATCGAAGGCCAGTCGTCGGGTGCCACCGATCGCGACACCAGAGCGGGCAGCGCCGCCACGTCCTCGCGTCGGGGAAGGTTCAGGGCCAGCCAGCCGTCGGCCGCCCGTACGAACCGGGCCGAACCACCGACCGAGACCGATCCGTTGCGGGTCATGCCGGTGATGGCGGCGCGCTCACCGAGCAGCGCCGGCCCGTCGATGTCGACACGACGGCCCCACCGCGCGGTCTGGACCGCGAGGTCGGCCGCTGCCGCGTGCGCCGTCGCCGCCAACGAGGCGGGCCCGGCCGACGGAGCGCCCTCGGCCGGGCCGGTGAGAGCCATGGCGCCGCTCTCGGCCCACATGACCAGATCCCGCGTCGTCCGCTCGGTGCCGCCGACGCTCCGCTTCATGCGGCCGACGCTAGCGCGGACCCATGACCACCGGACCGGTTGGCTCAAGTCCACTCCCACGCCCCATACTGTGGGCATCGCGTCGATCGGATTCGGCGCGGACCCGACTTGTCCCGAGGAGAATTCACATGGTCGAGCTCAAGCCCGGTGCCCGTTTCCAGAGCACCGTCTGCACGACGGAGGTCATCGTCGTGAAGGGGTCCGGCGAGGCCGCACTCACCTGCGGCGGGGCCGACATGGTGCCGGCCGGCACGGGCGAGGTTTCGGGCGAGCCGGCAGCCGATGCGGCGGAAGGCACCCTTCTCGGCAAGCGCTACTCCGACGAGGGCGACACCATCGAGCTCCTGGCCACCAAGGCGGGGGCGGGCTCCATGGCCGTGGACGGCGCTCCGCTCGCCGTCGCCCAGGCGAAGACGCTGCCTGCGTCCGACTGACGACGACGATCGCGCCAGGACGCCTTCATGAATCTGATGATGCTGCTCGAGATGGCAGCCAACGGTTTGGAGGATCGCGTCGCCGTCGGTTCCCTGGACGACGGAATCAGCTATCGCCGACTCTTCGAGCAGGCCGGTGAGGCTGCCGCTCGTTTCCGTGCCGACCCCGGCGGGCGGGTCGTGCTGTGCGACGAGTCGAGTCCCGCGGTACCGGTCGCGCTCTTCGGCGCTGCGTGGGCCGGTATGCCCTACGTGCCGCTCAACTACCGGCTGCCCGACGACGACCTGCGGGCCCTCGCCGACCGAAGCGCCCCCGGTGTCGCCATCGGCGACGACTCCGGCGCCGCCCGCATACGCGGCATCGACGGATTGACCGCGATCACCCGCGACGATTTCATCGCCGACTGCGCCGGTGGCGCACCGGCGGCCGTGCCCGGCGACTGGTCGATGGACCCCGAGGAAATCGCCGTCCTGCTCTTCACCAGCGGCACCACCGGTGCGCCCAAGTCGGCGGTCCTGCGCCACAAGCACCTCGTCTCCTACATCCTCGGTTCCGTCGAGTTCATGGGAGCGGGCGAGGACGAGGCGACGATCGTGAGCGTGCCGCCGTATCACGTCGCCGGCGTCTCGGCGATGCTGTCGTCGGTCTACGCCGGCCGCCGGATCGTGCAGCTGCCCAAGTTCGATCCCGACGCGTGGATCGACACCGTCGAGGCCGAGGGTGTCACCCACGCGATGGTCGTTCCCACCATGCTGTCGCGAATCGTCGAAGCGCTCGATGCCCGCGGCGGCGAACCGCTTCTGGGAGTGCGGGCGCTCTCCTACGGCGGCGGGAAGATGCCCGAACCGGTCATACGTCGAGCGCTCGAGCTCTTTCCGATCACCAACTTCGTCAACGCCTACGGCCTGACCGAGACGAGTTCGACGATCGCGCTGCTCGGTCCCGACGACCACCGGATCGCCCAGTACAGCGAAGATGAAGGCGAGCGAGCACGACTCAAGTCGGCCGGACGCCCTCTCCCGGGGGTCGAGGTCTCGATCCGCGACGACGACTTCAACGAGCTTCCCGTCGGCGAGGTCGGCGAGATCTTCGTCAGAGGTGAGCAGGTGTCGGGCGAGTATCTCGAGAAGGGCTCGCTGCTCGACAACGACGGCTGGTTCCCGACCCGCGATGGCGGCTACATCGACGAGGGCGGCTACCTGTTCGTGCAGGGCCGCAACGACGACGTCATCATCCGCGGCGGCGAGAACATGTCCCCGGGCGAGATCGAGGACGTCCTCCTCACCGACCCGCGGGTCAAGGAAGCCGCCGCGATCGGTGTGCCCGACACCGAGTGGGGCGAGAAGGTCGTCGCGGTCGTCGTGCGCAACAGCGAATGCCCCGAGTCGGAGCTGCGGGAGCTGGTCCGCTCACGGCTGCGCTCCAGCCGCGTGCCGGCTCATGTCGTCTTCGTCGACGAGCTGCCCTACAACGACACGGGCAAGCTGCTCCGTCGGGTGCTGCGCCAAGACCACGCCCATCTCGGCGACGACCCGACCGACTGACATGGGTGTCGAGCGCTGGTCGGGTTCCGAGGCCCGGGCTGCGCTCGCGAATCCCGATCTCGACCGGCTCGTCGGCGTCGCCCGGGGTGTCGCCGGTGTCGTGGTCGATCTCGACGACGACCCCGGAGCCGACATCGCCGCCGCGTTCACCCGGTTGCCCGTGGTTGCGGTCGGCCACGGGTCGGTTCCCGCTGCGGCGTGGGACATCGCCACGACCGACCCCGACCCCGTCGTGGCGGGGATCGACGCGTCGCCGATCGCCGCCGTGGTCGCCGCCCAGACGCTGCGGCTGACTGCGTCGCTGTCGACACACGATGGCCTCCAGGTCGAATCGCTCGCCTACGCGACGCTGCAAGCCGGTGCGGAGTTCCGAGCCTGGGTCGAACGCCAGGGCCGCAAGGTCCGCAACGACGACGCACCACGACTCGTGGTCACCGACGACGGCGACACCGCCACGATCACGCTCGACCGACCCCGGCTCCGCAATCTGCTCGATGCCCGCATGCGTGACGAACTCGTCGACGCGCTCCGGGTGCTGGCCCTGGATCCGGACCGCCCGATCCGCATCGTCGGTGCCGGCCCGGCGTTCTGCGCCGGCGGCGACCCCGCCGAGTTCGGCACGGTCGCCGACGCAGCCGTCGCCCACACCATCCGCTCGAGCGCCAACGTGGCCCCGTGGCTCGCGGCAGTCGCCGACCGGACCGCCGCGTTCGTGCACGGACCCTGCGTCGGCGCCGGTGTCGAGCTCGCCGCGTTCTGCCATCGCGTCACGGCATCCGACGACGCGCGCTTCCGGCTGCCCGAGACCCGCATGGGACTCATGCCGGGCGCCGGCGGGACGGTCAGCATCCCTCGCCGGATCGGCCGTCAACGCACACTCGAGTGGCTGCTCCGCGATGTCGAGATCGACGCCGCCACCGCCCACGAGTGGGGTCTGGTCGACGACATCGACTGACCGGCGTCGCACGAGGGAGGGCCGAATGGCCCATCAACACGTCGCCCGAAGCTGTCGATCCGACGGGTGAGTCCAGTCCGCAGCGAGAGAAGCCTCCCAATGCACATCCATCCCATCCTCCTCGCGTTCGTCGAGTCACGGCTTCGCAGTGACCGCGGCGCCAGCCTCGTCGAATACGCGCTCCTGCTCGCGCTGATCGCGATGGTCTGCATCGCGGCCGTGACGGCGCTCGGCGAAACCACGTCGGCGTCGTTCTCCGAGGCCGTCTCCGAACTCGGCTGAGCTCCCGCTACTTGCGGGAGAAGCTTCCGCGCAGGTTGGAGTTCTCGTAGCCCGCCGGCACTGCACCAGTGGTGGCGTAGAGGTAGAGCGCGGTCTGGAAGACCGCATTGAGCGCAGTGAGCACCACGATCACGAGCGCGACGTAGAAGACGGCGATGACGATGCCCGCAACGAGTGCGGGCCCGCCGAGGGCGCCGGTGAGCGCGACCACGATCACCGCGGGGATCATGGCCACCATCCCGAGCACGCCGAAACCCACCCGGGCCGCGAGGTTCTCGCCCCAGGTCTCCTTCAGCAGCGAGCCGGACCGCTTCAGGCCGTCGATCGCGGAGTGCTCGTCGATCACGATCGCAGGGACGACGAGGAAGGTGACGACCTCCCATGCCGCACCCGCCAGCCGGAGGACGAACGCGCCGAGGAACCCGGCCCGGTCGCGCACTGCCTGCAGGATCAGGCCGACGGTGCCGGTGAGCAGCGCCCACGGCAGCAGACCTCCGAGACGAGACATCGCCCGACGCATCGCCGAACTGACCGTCGGATCACCGCCCGACATGCGCTCGTGGGCGCCGGCCACGAGCGCGCCGTTGAAGAACACGCTGATCACGCTCATCGCGAGCGCAGCGACGATGCCGATGAGGGCGAGCGCCGGACTCGCGGTGTCCTCACCCGAGCCGGTGTCGAGCAGGGCGATCGTCGGAACCAGCAGCGCCGCGAGCACGACCAGTGCGGAGACGAACGACAGCAGCGGGATGACGAGCAGTTCCCGGTCCTGTCGCAGCACCCCCCACGAGACCTTCGCCAGTTCCCATGTGTTCGCAATCCTGCCCATCGGCCCGAGGGTAGCCGTCGGCCGGCGACTAGCGCGGCTCTCTGGGTAGCCCGAGGACCCGTTCGCCGATCACATTGCGCTGGACCTGGTTGGAACCGCCGTAGATCGTGTGGGCCCGGCTGTACAGGAAGGTGCGCTGTTCCTTGTCGATCGGGTACTCGGGATGGTCGCCGTCGCCGTCGATGCCGTGACCGGTGTGGGCGCCCTCGTCGCCGACCATGCCGGCGGCCCCCTTCACCTGCATCAGGAGCTCGCCCATGCGTCGATGCCACCCGGCCCAGAAGAGCTTTCCGATCGACATCTCGGGGCCGGGGACGCCGTCGCTCGTGAGGGCGGTCAACATCCGGAGCTGGTTGTAGCGCAGCACCTCGAGGCGGATGTAGCTCTCCATCAGTTCCTGACGAAGCACCGGATCGTCCCAGCGCCCGTTGGCTTTCGCCAGGGCGATCATGTCGTCGTATTCCTGACGGAACGACACCTGCTGGCCGAGTGTCGATGCGCCACGCTCGAACGCCAGCGTGCCCATCGCCACCTTCCAGCCGTTGCCCACGCCACCGACGACCATCGACTCGTCGGTGACTGCGTCGCTGAAGAACGTCTCGTTGAACTCGCTGCCACCGGTGATCTGCACGATCGGTCGGATCTCGACGCCGGGCTGATCCATCGGAACGAGGAGGTAGCTGAGTCCCTGGTGGCGTTCGGAGCCCGGTTCGGTGCGCGCCACGACGAAGGCGTGGTCGGCGTACTGGGCGAGCGATGTCCACACCTTCTGGCCGTTGATCACCCACTGGCCGTCGACGAGCTCGGCCCGGGTCTTCACGTTGGCGAGATCCGACCCGGCGTCGGGTTCGCTGTAACCCTGGCACCACATCTCCTCGCCCGAGAGGATCTTGGGCACGAATCGACGCTGCAACGCCTCGTCGCCGAACGCCATGATCGTCGGGCCCAGCAACGTCACCCCCATGTTGGGCAGGCGCCCCGGGGCCCTCGCCTCGACATAGGTCTTGAAGAAGACGACCTGCTCGGCGAGCGAACAACCTCGTCCGCCGATCCACTCGGGGAAGTCGATGCCGAGCCAACCGCCCGTCGCGAGTTCGCGTTCCCACTCGAGTTGCACCTCGACCGGGATGTCCTCGTGTCCCGTGAGGCCCTTGCCCCTCCAGCGGGCGAACTCGCCGACGACGTGCTCGTCGAGCCAGGTGCGGACCTCGTCCTGGAATGATTCGAGCGAGGGATCGAGCCGGACGTCCATGGCGGTGCAGCGTAGCGAGCCTCGGGCGCTGCATCGGACTCGGGCAGTGGACTAGCTTCTGCGCCGATGAACGCGACCAACCCCACCATGACGGTCCCCGAGGCCGATGCCTTCCTCACCGCCGAGGGGGGCTTCTTCGAGACCGTCACCGAGGTCGTGAACGGTGTCGAGATGAAGGTGGTCAAGAATCGCGCCCGCAGTCTCCGGGAGATCCTCCTCGCGTCGGCGAACCATGGTGACGGCGAGGCGCGCTACTACCTCTTCGACGACGGCCGGGCCGCGACCTTCGCCGACAACATCGAGCACGCCGCCGCCCTCGGCGCAGCCCTGCGCGACCGCTACGGCATCGGCCCGGGCGATCGGGTCGCGATTCTCGGGGCCAACTCGCCCGAGTGGATCCAGTCGTTCTGGGCGACCGTCTCGCAGGGGGCCATCGCCGTCGCGATGAACGGGTGGTGGACCGGCGACGAGATCCGCTACGGCCTGGACCTGACGACGCCGTCGGTTCTCATCGCCGACCGGAAGCGGCTCGAGCGACTCGACGGTGACCCCGGAATTCCCGTCATCGTGATGGAGGACGACCTCGCCGGCCTCATGACGGCCCACGCCGGCGCCGAGCTCGCCGAGGTCGACATCGGCGAGGACGACCCCGCGGCGATCCTGTTCACCAGCGGCACCACCGGCCGGCCGAAGGGGGCGGTCACCACCCACCGCAACTTCCTGGCCTACGTGTCGTGCGCCTTCCTGGTGGGCGCCCGCGATGCGGTGCGTTTCCCGGCGGGCGACACCCCGGCCCCGTACCCGCCGCTGCGCCTCGCGGCCAGCCCGCTCTTCCACATCTCGGGGCTCCACTCGGGCGCCGTCACCGCGGTGGCGTCGGGGCTGGGCAACCTCTGGACGACCGGCCGGTTCGATCCGGAGAAGGTCCTCCGACTCACCGAGGAGCACCGCATCACCGGCTGGGGCGGGGTCACCACCCAGATGTGGCGCATCGTCGAACACCCGAACTTCCACGACTACGACACGTCGAGCGTCCAGTCCATCGGTGGCGGCGGATCGGTCTGGTCGCCGGAACTCCAACGAGCGTGCCGCGAGGCACTCCCCCACGCCACCCAGGCGGTGGGCGTCGGCTACGGGCTGACCGAATGCGCCGGCCTCGCAACCCAGGCATCGAACGATGTCCTGGCGGCGCACCCGGACACGGTCGGCTACCCGATCCCGACCGCCGACGTCGCGATCTTCGATGACGACGACGAGCCGCTCGCCGACGGTGAGATCGGCAACGTGTGCGTTCGTGGCCCCATGGTCATCCCCGGCTATTGGAACAACCCGGACGCGACGGCGGAGACGATCCGCCCCGGCGGATGGCTCCGCACCGGCGACTTCGGACACATGGCCGACGGCATGCTCTTCCTCGCGAGTCGCCGGACCGATCTGATCATCAGGGGTGGCGAGAACATCTATCCCACCGAGATCGAGAACCGCCTCGACGAACACCCCGACGTGATGGAGGTCGCGGTCATCGGCGTCGACCACCGTGAGCTCGGCCAGGAAGTCAAGGCAGTGGTCGTGCCCCGCGACGGCGCAACGCTCGATCCGCAGGAGCTCGGTGAGTGGGTGGCCCGGACATTGGCCACCTACAAGGTCCCGGCCCACTGGGAGATCCGCAACGAGGCCCTCCCTCGCAACGCCAGCGGGAAGATCCTGAAGGCCGTCGTCGCCGGAACCGCCGAGAACACCTTCATCGAGGACTGATCCGGCTCAGCCGGCGGTGAGGGGCCACGGGCGGGTCCGCTCCCAGAGCAGGCCCACGTCGAGCAGCACACGCTCGGTGTGGTGCCGACCGAGCACCTGGAGTCCGACGGGCAGGCCATCGCTCGCGGTGCCGGCAGGCAGCGAGATCGCGGCGTTGCCGTAGATGTTCGACGGTGCCGTCAGGGCGCCGTTGTTCCCGGGGTTGGACTCGCGTCCACCGAAGACACTCGGCAGGCGCCCTTCGGCGTCGAACGCGGTCGACGGGTTGGTCGCGGCGAACACGAGGTCGACCTCTCCGAACATCGCCGCCATCGCGAGGTTGAGCTCCTGACGGCGGGTCTCGGCCTTCACCATCGCGTCGAGGTCGATCCGCTGCTCGGCCGACTCGATCCCCGAACGCATCATGCCGGTCAGCTGATCGGCGCACGCCGGCCAGCGGTCGCCGAGCTCCTTGCGGTTCCCGATCGAGCCGGTCAGACCCCACGCCCCCATGATGTTGGGCAGCCGCAGGTCAAGGTCGACACGGGTGGCACCCATGGCGGCCACGAGTTCCTCGGCCGCGGCCGTCACGATCTCCTCGGTCTCCGGCGCGACGACCGCGCAGCCCAGGTCGGGGACGATCGCGACCCGCAGCGACGCGAGGTCGGCCAGCCCCTCGCCGAGTCCGGCCTCGTAGCCCTCGACCCTCGGGAGACTGAACGGGTCGCGGGGGTCGATCCCGTTCGTGACATCGAGCCAGCGGGCGGTGTCGCGAACGCTACGGGTGACACACCCCTCGACCGAGGTGAGGTTGCCGATCGCGGGACCTTTCGGCACCCGTCCGTAGGTCGCCTTCAGCCCGACGAGTCCGCAGAAGCCGGCCGGGATGCGGATCGATCCGCCTCCGTCGCTCGCCGTCGCGAGTGCAAACATTCCGCCGGCGACCCCGGCCGCCGCGCCGCCCGACGATCCGCCGGGCGTCCGGTCCGTTCCCCACGGATTGCGGGTCGCCCCGTGCAGTTTCGTCGTCGTCTGGTTGACCCCGCCGAACTCGCTGGAGGTGGTCTGCACGGTCGGGATCGCGCCACCGGCCCGCAGGCGTTCGACCGGGATCCCGTCGGCGGTCGCCACCCGATCAGCCAGCGCCAACGACGCCTCCGTATCGGGCCACCCCGCCACCGCCAACAGCTCCTTGACCGCCAGCGGCACGCCGCCGAAGGGCAGCGACACATCGGCGGACTCGGCCGCGGCGAGCGCGGCGTCGCCGTCGACATGACAGACCGCGTTCAGCTGGTCGGCCTCGACCGCGGCGAGCACTGCGGCCACCTCCTCACGAGGATGACGCTCGCCGGAGCGGAACGCGTTCACCAACGAAACCACATCTCCCGGCCATGGTGCGTCGGTCATCTTCTCCCCCATTGCTTCTTCCGCACTGTTTCTTGAGCACTGTTTCTCGAGCATTGTTTCTCGAGCATTGTGTCGCTGCGACCTGCCTCACCCTACGATCCCAGGGTGCTCACGGAAATCTGCCGACGCGCCGCTGCCGATTTCTCGGATGTCACGGCGTACCTCACCGATGCCGGATGGGGCATCACCTACGCCGAACTCGACCGCGCGGCCGACGAGGCTGCCGCCGGTCTGGCCGAGCGGGGCATCACCGAGGGCGATGCCGTCGCGCTGCTGCTGCCATCGGTGATCGACTACATCGTGCTGTACCTCGCCCTCGATCGACTCGGCGCCGTGACGGCCGGCATCAACCCCAGGTTGCGGCCGCGCGAGATCGCCGGTTGTGTCGAAGTGCTCGCCCCCGCGCTCGTCGTCGCCACCGCGGAGCTGGTGGATGCCGTCGACCGCGATCGGTACGCCACCGAAGTCATCACGCCGGGTACCAGCGCCGATTCGGTTGCCGCCGAGTTCCGAATCGCCGGCGCCGCACCGCGGCCGGCGCTGCCAGCCGACGACGACCGACCCGTGTGCATCTGCTTCACCAGTGGTTCCACCGGCCAGCCGAAGGGTGCCTGGTACACGGACCGACAGCTGCGGCGCATCTCCGAGCTCGACACCGGCGGCGCCTGGGGTGGCGGCGGCGACGGGATCTCCCCGACCCAGTTCGCGCATGTCGGCTTCATGACCAAGCTGCCCTGGCTCCTCGCCAGCGGGCGCACGACCCACCTCCTCGAACGATGGTCGGCCGGCCCGGTCCTCCGACTCATCGCGGAGCACAAGATGCCGGCCGTGACCGGGGTGGCGCCCCAACTCGCGCTGATGGTGCGACACCCGTTGATGGACGAGCTCGACTTCTCCGCGGTGAACGCCGTGGTCGTGGGCGGCGCCGCATCACCGCCGGCCCTCGTTCGCGAGTGCCGGGAACGCTTCGGCGCCGGGTACTCGATCCGCTACTCGTCGACCGAGAGCGGCGGGATCGGGCTCGGCACCGCGCTCGACGCCGACGACGAAGAGGCACTCCACACCATCGGACGGCCACGACCGGGTGCCGAGGCATCCATCCGCGACGCCGATGGCAACCCGGTGCCCGACGGCGAGATCGGCGAGCTCTGGCTCCGATCCGACTGCGTCATGTCGGGATACTGGAACGACCCCGAGACGACGGCCGAGACCCTTGTCGACGGCTGGCTGCGCACGGGCGACCTCGCCCGTGTCGACGACGCCGGGTGCTATCGACTCGCGGGTCGGCTGAAGGAGATGTTCATCCGGGGCGGCTACAACGTCTACCCGATGGAAGTGGAGTCGGTCCTCGTTGCCCATCCCGCCATCGCCGAGATCGCGATCGTGCCCCGTCCCGACGACGTGATGGGCGAGATCGGCGTCGCCGTCGTCGTGGCGGCCGCCGGGAGCGAGCCACCCACCCTCGAGGACCTCCGCGCCTTCGGCGCCGACGAACTCGCCCACTACAAGCTGCCGGAGGACCTCGTCGTGTTGGACGAGCTGCCGCGCAACTCGAGCGACAAGGTCGATCGACGCGCCCTCGCCGCCATGAACCTGTGACGGGTGTCTGACACCGGTGTGACGGTCAGCGGCGGGGACGGCCCCGACGACCGCCGCCACCTCCACGATTTCGACCGCCACCTCGCGATCGGCCGTCCTTCTGGTCGCGCCGTTCGCGTTCTTCCTCACGGGCCCGTTGGGCGGCGAGCTCGGTAACCAGGTCGGTGTAGCGGCCCACACGCCGGGCATCGATCTCGCCGGCCTCGACGGCGGCGGTGATCGCACAGCCCGGCTCGCTGCCGTGGGAACAGTCGCCGAAACGGCACTGCGCAGCCAACTCCTCGAGATCGCCGAAGACCAGATCGAGTGCGTCCTCTGCCTCCCAGAGACCGATGGCCCGGATCCCCGGCGTGTCGAGTACCAGACCGCCGTGCTCGGGCAACATCACCAGTTCACGGGCGGTGGTGGTGTGCCGACCCTTGGCATCGGAGCTGCGCACCTCGCCGATCTCGAGCAGTTCGTGTCCGACGAGCGCGTTGACCAACGACGACTTTCCCACGCCACTCGCACCGATCAGCGCGAGGGTGCGACCCTCGGAGAGCAGGTCGCGCACCTGGTCGAGACCGGTGCCGTCGGACACGCTCGTGACGATCACGGGTACGTCGCGGGCGACCGCCCGCACGATGTCCTCGGTCTCGTCGTCGACGCGTTCGTCGGCCTTCGTGAGCAGCACCACCGGGTCCGCCCCGCTCTTGTAGGCGACCACGAGCAGGCGCTCGAGCCGTCCCGGCGGCAGCGGACGGTCGAGTCCGTGGACGACGGCGACGAGATCAGCATTCGCCGCGAGGACCTGCTCCAGGTCCCGCTCGGCCGGATCACGCCGGGAAACGGCCGTCGACCGTGGGAAGATGTGGGCAATGACCGGTCCGAGTTCGTCGTCGACCACATCGACCCAATCACCCGTGACGGGGGCCACCTCGTCTTGGGCCCGCACCGAGTCCGACAGCACGCGAACACGCCCGTCGGCCGTCATGACGTCGCATTCGCCTCGGTCCACACGGACGACTCGAGCCAGGACTCCGGTGATCTGCAGCGGATCATTCCCGAAGCCGTCGAGCCCCCACGCGCCCAGGTCAGCCACGTTGCCGCGATTCGGGGTGTCGGACCGGAGAGCTCACGTCGTGGAAGCCTACGGTGCCGGCTCGGGGTTTCTCGACCGCAGATCTCCCGCCGACGGCCTCGCGACCGATGGAATCACAACTCCCGCCCGCCGACGTGCGACGTCGGCGCCGACGAAAGGCTGAATCCGTTGGCTACACGACGACGCGCTGGCGTCAGCTTCGAGCCGAGTGGCGACTCCGTGGTGATCCTCAACGCTGATGGCACCGTGTTGACCACGCTCAATCCCGTCGGGTCACTGATCTGGCGCGCCCTGGATGGCGAGCGCGACGCCACCGCGCTCGCCAACCATCTCGTCCACCAGCTCGAGGGTGTGTCCGTCGAACAACTCGAGCGCGACATCGTCGAGTTCATCGAGGAGCTCGCGTCGGCGGACCTCGTCGACATCGGCTGACCACGTGCTCGTCGTCGACGATCTGCGCATGACCTACGAGCCGGCCAGAGGCCTGCTCGGCATGCTGGTCCGTTCGGCGTCGTCGGAACCCGTCGTGGGGTTGGACGGCGTCGACCTCCGCGTGGAGGCGGGCGAGGTGGTCGGCATCATCGGACCCAACGGCGCCGGCAAATCGACCTTGATCCGCTCCATCACAGGGCTCCTCATACCCACGTCCGGCAGCATCCACATCGACGGCGCGCTGGTCACCGGCGACGATCAGCGCAGCCGATCCAAGTTCGGACTCTCGCTCCCCAACGAACGTTCCTTCTACTGGCGACTGACCGGGCGGCAGAACCTGCACTTCTTCGCGACCATGGCGGGCCTCGAACCACACGCGGCCGACGACCGAGTGGAAAAGGCGATGGTCACCCATGGTCTCGCCCACCGCGACAAGGCCGTGTTCGGCTACTCGTCGGGGATGCTCGCCCAACTCGGCATCGCCCGAGCCACGCTCCACGACCCGCCGCTCGTCGTACTCGACGAGCCGACGCGCAGTCTCGATCCGATCGCCGGCCGCGAGTTGTGTCACCAGATCCGCGGTCTCGCCGAACGCGGGACGGCGGTCGTCATGGCCAGTCACCGACTCGACGAGGTCGTGCTCGCCTGCGACCGAGCGGTTGCCCTGATCCACGGCCGTATCGTCTGGGAGGGCACTGCTCACGAGATCGCGCAGGATCCGGGCGGACTCGGCGCTCGTCTCGAGGCGCTCGTCGCCGATGCTGATGGCGCCGACGAGGACCGCCCGTGAGCGCGAACTGGCGTCGCGTCGGCGCGGTCGTCCGCAAGGAACTGACGACACTCACCTCATACCGGGTCGATCTGACGATGCGAATCCTGCGCATCGGCTACTTCGCCGTCAGCTTCTACTTCATCGCCGAGTTCGTCGGCGACCCGGAATCGATCAGCCAGTTCCGGGGCGGGTACTTCGAGTTCGCCCTCATCGGCTCGATCGTCACCAGTTGGGCCGCCGTCGGGATGACGAGCTTCCCCGAGCAGATCAGCGAGGAACAGAACGAGGGCACGCTCGAAGCGGTCCTCACGACGCCGACGCCGATCTGGACCGTACTGGTGGCCAGCCACGCCGTCGCCTTCGTGTTCGTTCTCGCCGAGACCGCCCTGCTCGTGCTGATCGGCTTGGGGGTCTTCGGTGCGGGGATCCCACTGCTCGGCATGGTCCAGGCCACCCCGATCCTGTTCCTCGTCGCGCTCTCGTTCGTGCCGTTCGGCGTGGTCTCGGCGGCGTTCATCATCCTGGTCAAGCGGGGCGACCCGTTCAGCGGACCGGCAGAGCAACTCACCCTCTTGCTGTCCGGAGCGCTGTATCCCCTGTCGGTGCTGCCGGGTTGGCTCGAGTCCGTGACCCGGCTGATTCCCGCGACCTACGGGGTCCGAGCCACGCGAGCGGTCGTCCAGACCGATGCCGGCCTGACCGACGTGCTCGGCGACATCGGTGTGCTGCTCGCGTTCGTGCTGCTCGCGTTGCCGCTTTCACTGGTCGTCTTTCGCTGGGCGATCGGCACCGCCAAGCGAGCGGGAACGCTCGGCACCTACTGATCACCCGCCCGACACCGACCCAGCGCATCGAGGAGGAGATCCTGGGCGCGAGCGATGCGGGTGGACTCGTCTCGCGCATGGGCAAGCCGGACCGCCGGCAGCGCCACCAGCGATGCGCTGGCCGCGAGCTGGCGCCGAAGTGCCTGCCGGAAGGGTGGCGCCGCGTAGCCGTCGTCGAGCACGGAGAGATCGCCACGACCGAGATCCTCGACGTGACCCTCGGTCCCGTGGTCGACCGTGACGATGCCAACGAGGCGACGAGACCCGGTGGTGAGCGTGCTCGCCGGAAGGCGCAGCCGCTGCCGCGGACCGTCCTCCATCTCGCCGGTGAGTCCGTGCGCGGTCGCAACCGACGCCGGCACCATCGGGCGGCGGGCGACGCCACGAGCCGACATCGCGCCCGCGTCGATCACCGCGAGATCGTCACCGAGCAGGTCCCAGCCGCCGACCAATGCCGCGGCGCTGAGCGTCGACTTGCCTCGGCCGCTCGGGCCGACCAACAGGAGTGCCTCGTCACCCAGGGCGACCACGGCGGCATGCATCATGAGTCGGTCGGGTCGGGCAACGGCGACCGCGATCGCGAACTGGAGCAGGTCGTCGAACAGATCGAGTGGTGACTCCCCGTCGATCGCGCCCCCGACGTGCACCGCGGTGCCGCGGACGACCGCCCGTGAGTCCCGCAGGCCGATCCACAACGAGTCGTCGTCCTCCCAGCCCAGGAAGCCGTCCATCTCCTGTCGCCTCGCACCCGCCGCGACCTCCGGTGCACGGGAATCCAACACCAGGTCGATCTCGGGTTCGGCGTCGCTCTTCTCGGTGCCCAGTCGGCTCAACGCGCAGTCGGCGTAGGACCGGTCCTCGGCGCGGACCCGCACTGCGATGCCGGCGACATCGAGCGTCGATTCGATCATCGCGCCATGAAAGCCGATCGGGCCGTGTCCGGCGGGGACTCCCCGGATGTACGGTCCTGTCCATGTCCGACCACGACGGCGCCGCCTCGGGTCGTCCCGACGCCGTCGCCGCGCTCCTGCGCGGTCGACTCGCCGGCGGCGATGTCGAACTCCCGGTGAAGGGAACGAGCATGGCGGGGCTGATCGAGTCGGGGGCCACCGTCGTGTTGACCGAGGCGTCGCAGCCCCGGACCGGCGAGATCTGGGCGTTCGTCGATGACGACGGCGGGATCGTCGTGCACCGCGTACGGGAGTACGACGGTGCGAATGTGACCGGGCGGGGCTCCGGCAATTCGGTCGACGACGAACCGGTCCCGTCGTCGAGGCTCATCGGTCGGGTGACCGCCGCTCGCAACGACGGTCGACACCGACGTTTCGGGGAGGTCGATCGGGTCCGGGCATCCGTGGCGATGAGATCGCGGCGCCGGCTCCGTCGCCTGTTGCGCGGTCTCTCTCGGAGCACCTGGCCACGCGAACGGCGCGGGAGTGAACCGAGTCGCCGGTCGCGTGAATTGGACCAAAAGAACCGTCACGGAGAGTGACGAGTGTGTTACTGTGACCTTTACTATCCCTGTCTACCGAGAGGTGGAATCCATGAAGTACCAGAAGCCGATGATCCAGAGCCAGGTCGACCTCGAAGGTTCCCTTCGTCACCGTCGTCCGCCCCGGCGCCGTGGCAGCGGCCGCTGATCATCTCCGGTAGCGATTCGTAGGAAACAGGGACGGCGTGCCGTCCCTGTTTCGCGTTCCGGCTCAGGCCGATCCTTCGACCATCGCCAGGAACTCGAGCCGACGCTGCGGCCCACCGCTGGGCCGGTCGTGGTACAGAACGCTCTGCGGGTCGGCGAAGTCCCAGCCGCGTGGGCGCCCCGGCAGCGCCGGGCCCATCGCCCCCACGCTCCGAGCGATCGAGCGCGCCGTCGCCGCCACCCCGTCGCGCCGCCAGTGCACCCCGAACCGGCGCAGCGACGTCACGCCGTCGCCGTCGAAGCGCCGGCGCCTCCGCAGCGACGATCCGGCGAGGTCGACGAGGACGCCGTCGTCGACGGGCACGCCCACCGCGATCGCGGCGCGGTCGAGGGTGTGCCCGACCAGCCGCGCCACTCGAGCGTCGCGGGCACGGGCGATGAAGGTCGGCCAGTCGATCGAGGCGCCGAGAACCACCGCCCCGATGTCGCGCAGCTGATCGAGACGGGTCGCGCCGCTCAGGCCGGCATGGGTCGCGAGGTGCAGCAACTGATCGACCGGATCGAACGCGGGGACGTCGCGCTCACCCACCCTGACGCCACGGCGCCGGGCGAGCATCGCCGCCGGATCGAAGGCGACATCGGCTCGTGTGCGCCCCAGCCCGATCACGTGCCAGTGAAGGTCGATCGGCACCGACGCCATCTCGATGGGCACTTCCCCCACGACATGGTCGACGTAGGGGTCCCAGTTGCGGTTCAACTCCTCGGCTCCGACGGAGACGAGCGCATCGATCGCGTCGCCGAAGCGGTCCCGGGCGACGAGCAGATCGAGGTCGTTGAATCCCCGCAGCTCCGGTCGAGGGAGCATGGAGGCCACGACCGGTCCCTTGAACGCCACCCACGGGATGGCTCGCTCGTCGAACGCTGCGGCCGCAGCATCGAGCACCCCCGACGCACGAAGCCGCAACACCCGGTCGTCGGCCACCCGCTGGGCGATTCGACCATCGACGGGCCGTCCTGCCCGATCGCACGCGTCGTGCAGGGCAGCCTGGAGCCGGTGGGTCGCCACCAGCGCGAGGAAGCCGTCGGCGTCGGGCCCGTCGAGCGGCGCGGTCGCCGCCACCCAGTCGACGGGCTCACGCGGCGCGGCGAGCGATCGGAGGGCATCGGCGATCAGCGGTGAGCGCACGGGAACGATTCCTGCGGAAGCGACGTTGGACCTGTGTCACGTCCTTGCCCGGGTTGTGGCACTCGAACCGTTGTACGCGACATGGTGGACATCATGGAAGCTCAGCAAGCCCTCCTCAGGGATCATCCGCGCTGGTACGGCGCGCTGGCCGGCGTGATCGCCGCGAGTGTGGCTCTGGTCTTCGGAGAGGTCGTGTCGGCGATCGACCCGGACATCCCCGGTCTGGTGCTGGGCATGGGTGAGTGGATCCTCGACGTTCTCCCCGGCGAAGCGGCACGAGCCGGTATCGACAACCTCGGCAGCAACGCGAAGGGCTGGTTGCTCCCCGGCATCGCGATCACCGCGCTGGTGCTCGGCGCGGTCCTCGGCGATCTGTCGAAGCGGGTGTCGATGCGGATCGGGGTCGCCGGGTTCGCCGCCTTCGGTCTGTTGGGTGGATTCACCACGGCGCGCAACCCCCAGTCGCCCGCGGTCGCGAGCTGGATCTGGGCGCTCGTGGCCGCGGCGCTCGGCATCGGGACACTCGTGCTCCTGCTCACCCGGATGTACCGCCCGACTCGCCTGGCCTCGTTCCGCGAGGACCCGCGGGAAAAGCGCGCCACGCGCCGCGCATTTCTCAGCTGGTCGGCCGGCGCTGGAGCGGTGGCGGTCACCGGCTTCGGGATCGCACGCCGGATCGAGGGCCAGAGCGTGGCCGAGGTCGCCCGCGAGGGGCTCGACTTCACCGAGTTCACCACCACGACCACCACAGCCGGCTCGCCCCTCGCCGGACCGGCCACCGCCGGCTCGTTCGACACGGTGCCCGGAATCGCCAGCTATCTCACTCCCAACAACACCTTCTACCGGATCGACACCGCCTTTCGCGTCCCCCAGGTCGACCCCGACACCTGGACGCTCTCCTTCACCGGGATGGTCGACAACCCCTACACGCTGACGTTCGACGAGATCCTGGCCATGGACGAACTCGAGGAGCACACCGTCACCCTGTCGTGTGTCTCCAACGAGGTCGGCGGCGGCCTCGTCGGTACCGCCGACTGGCTGGGCGTGCCGCTCACCTCCCTCCTGGAACGCGCCGGGGTGCAGAACGGCGCGACCCAGATCGTCGGCCGGTCGGTCGACGACTGGACGGCCGGCTTCCCCACCGACACGCTCGACGACGGCCGCACGGCGCTGCTCGCCGTCGGCATGAACGGCGAGCCGCTGCCGATCATCCACGGCTTCCCGGCCCGTCTCGTGGTCGCCGGCCTCTACGGCTACGTCTCGGCCGTCAAATGGATCGAGGAGATCTCGCTCACGACCTGGGACGACTTCGACGGCTACTGGATCTCCAGGGGCTGGTCGAAGGAAGGTCCGATGAAGTCCATGTCGCGGATCGATGTGCCGCGCCATCGAGACACCGTCGCTTCCGGGCGGACTGTGGTCGCCGGGGTCGCCTGGTCCCCACCTCGCGGCATCCGCGCGGTCGAGTTGTCGATCGACGACGGCGACTGGGTCGAGTGTGAGATCGCCGCGCCGGGGAGCGACGAGACCTGGGTGCAGTGGAAGACCGAGTGGGACGCGTCCCCCGGTGACCACGTCCTGCAGGTCCGCGCCGTCGACGGCGATGGGGTCCTGCAGCCCCTCGGACCGAAGCGAGTCGACCCCGACGGCGCCGAGGGTTGGCACACCATCCGCGTCAGCGTCTCGTAAGCCCGGGTCCGCAACGCGCTCCGCGCGCAGGGATAGCTTCGCGAGCACATGCCAGGCACGAGCCGTACCTACGTCCTCGACACATCTGTGCTGCTGAGCGATCCATCCGCGCTCCGCCGTTTCGAGGAACACGCCGTCGTCATTCCGCTCGCCACGCTCACCGAGCTGGAAGCGAAACGACATCACCTCGAACTCGGGTGGGCCGCGCGCAGCGCGCTTCGTGCCCTCGAGGAGTTACGCGAGGAACACGGGAGCCTGCTCGACCCGCTCCCGGTGAACGATTCGGGCGGCACGGTTCGCGTCGAGCTGAACCACACGTCTCGCGAGAGCCTGCCCGACGGGTTCCGCGACGACACCAACGACAACCGGATCCTCAGCGTCGCCGCCAACCTCGCCGCCGAGGGGGCATCGGTCGTGCTCGTCTCGAAGGACCTGCCGTTGCGCCTCAAGGCCGGGGTGATCGGACTCGAAGCCTCCGAGTTCCGCGACACCGACGTCGCCGACGACGGGTGGACGGGTTTCACCGACATCATCGTCGACGGTGCCACGGTCGACGACCTCTACGCCGAGGGTGTGTGTGATCTGGCCGAGGCACGGGACCTCCCCGTCAACACCGGTGTGGCCCTGGTCGCAGGGTCACAGTCCGGACTCGGACGGATCCAGTCCGACAAGCGGGTCCACCGCATCATCGATCGACCGGTGTTCGACGTGCGGGCCCGTTCGGCCGAACAACACGTCGCCCTCGACCTCCTGACCGACGACCGGGTGGGCATCGTGTCGCTCGGCGGCCGCGCCGGTACCGGCAAGAGCGTGTTGGCGCTCGCCGCCGCGCTCGATGCCGTACTCGAGAAGCGATCGCACGCGAAGGTCATGATCTTCCGCCCGCTCTATGCGGTGGGCGGGCAGGACCTCGGCTACCTGCCCGGCTCGGAGAGCGAGAAGATGTCGCCGTGGGCAGCGGCGGTCCACGATGCTCTGGAGGCGATCGCCGGCCCCGAGGTGGTCGACGAGGTCATCCATCGCGAACTGCTCGAGGTGCTCCCCCTCACCCATATCCGGGGCCGCTCGATCACCGACACGTTCGTGATCGTCGACGAGGCCCAGAACCTCGAGCGCAACGTGTTGCTCACCGCACTCACCCGGGTCGGCGAGAACACCAAGGTCGTGCTGACCCACGACGTGGCCCAGCGCGACAACCTCCGGGTCGGCCGCTACGACGGCATCGGCGCCGTGGTCGATCATCTCCGCGGCCACCCGCTCTTCGGCCATGTCACGCTCACCCGCAGCGAGCGCAGCGAGGTCGCGGCCCTGGTGGCCGGCCTCCTCGACGGCCGCAACTGACGTTCGACCGCCGTTCTGTGAGCTTGAACGCCGCCGTAGGCGGCGTTCAAGCTCACAGAACGATCAGGACAGCTTCTCGAGCATGGCCTTCATGTTCTCGTGGACCTTGTTGACGGCCTTGAGGGGACGAATCATCACCTTGAATTCGACGATCTTGCCGTCGTCGTCGCAGGTGATGATGTCGACGCCGTTGACGGCGATGCCGTCAACGGTGGTCTCGAACTCGAGCACCGCGTGGTTGCCGTCGAGCACCTTCTTCGCATAGCGGAACTTGCCGTCTGCATCGTCGGTGGCCGGTGTCGGCGTCTGGCCGTCAGCATCGCCGGAGTCACCGGGCAGCACGTTTCCGGCCGCTGCCAGATAGAGCTTGGTCAACTCCTTGCCCCGCTGCGGCGTGAACACGATGGGCGACAGGAACACACAGTCGTCGTGCAACAACTCGTCGAGGCCGCCGGGGAACTCCCCGCGGAGGTGAGCGTTCCAGTTGTCGATGACGGCATGAATCATCCATCCATCCTTCCAGCTAGATTCCGACGATGAGCGAAGCGCGCGAGATCCTCGACTACGCCACCTACGGCACCGCCGTTCGAGAGCTGTCCACCACCGTCGCCGACGACGGGTACCGCCCCGAGATGATCCTCGCGATCGCCCGCGGCGGACTCTTCGTCGCCGGATCGATGGGCTACGCCCTGTCGGTGAAGAACATCTACGTGATGAACTGCGAGTACTACACCGGCGTCGACGAGCGCCTCCCGGTTCCCGTGATGCTCCCTCCCTATGTCGACTTCGTCGACATGGACGACGCCAAGATCCTGATCGCCGACGACGTCGCCGACACTGGCCACACCCTGAAGATGGTCTACGACTTCTGTGTCGATCGCGTCGCCGAAGTACGGACCGCAGTCCTCTACGAGAAGTCCCACTCGCTCGTGAAGTGCGACTACGTCTGGAAGCGGACCGATCAGTGGATCAACTTCCCGTGGTCCACGGAGGCGCCGGTGGTCAATGCCGAGGACGCCCGCCATCGAGTGAGCGACGCCTAGGAGATCGAGTTCGGATCGATCTGCACCATGTAGGGGGCGGTGCAGGGGATCGTCTTGCCGTAGATCTCCTCGTCGCGCACGTCGGCCCCGGCCGCCTCGAACGATGTGTTGCCGCCCCAGAACAGATCAGCCAGGCCCAACGGCTCGCCGTTGACCATGACCTCCGGCAGGCCGACCGGGCCCGGTCCGAAGACGGGGAAGTTGACGTCGATCTGGCCGATGCCCTCGACGTCGTCGGTGGGCCACACGCCCAGGTCGAACTCCACATCGCCCGGCATGGTGACGGTCACCTCGTCATCCTCCACGATGTCGATCCGGGTCGTGACGGTCACGTAGTAGGGGGCGGTGTCGAAGAGACCGGTCGCCTGGTAGTGCCGCAGGATCACGCAGTTGTCCTCGGGCTCCGCCACAACGACAGCCGGCGGTTCCTCCGGCTCCGCGGGTGGTTCCTCCGCATCCGAGGGCGGGTCCTCGCTCTCCGGAGTGGAAGTCTCGGCACCCTCGTCGAGCAGGTCGTCGACAACATCGTCGACCTGCACCTGATCGACGGCATCGTCGCTGCATGCCGCCGCGATGACCAGCACAACGGCGAGCGCGCCGACGATTCGCGTGATGGACCTCATGCGACTTCCTCCTCTGTCGTGGGAGAGCCACCCTGCCGACGGGCCATCATCGAGGCGTCACCCGAGGCTCCCGTCAGCGGAATTCCTCGAGGACTTCCTGCTGGAGGCGACCGAGCACGTCCTCCCGAGCGCCACGTGGCAGATTGAAGTCGGCGACCACGAGCTCATCGACGCCGGCGGCCGCGTAGGCGCCCGCCGCCTCCCGGATCTCGTCGGCTCCGGCACCGACGAGGCCGCCGTGGTTGCCGAGTCGACGACGAACCTCGTCGCGTTCCTTCGCCGAATCGCAGAACCGCGTCATCACCGAGATCGTGATCCGGATCTCCGCCGGGTCGCGGCCGATCTCGTCACACCATCGCTCGATCACCTGCCGCTTCGGTCCGACTTCGTCGGGGGTGGCCCACACATTCCACTCGTCGGCGTGGCGAGCGACGGTGCGCAACGTGCGCCGCTCACCCTTGCCGCCCACGAGCAACGGGATGCGTCGACCATGCCCGCTCGGCTCGCACGGCGCGCCGTCGAGTTCGTAGTGCCGGCCCGCGAAGGACGTGCGCTCGTTGTCCAGCAGCCCTCGAATCACCCGGCACGCCTCCTCGAGGCGGTCGGAGCGATCGCCGGGATCCGTGAGTTCGATCCCGTATCGGGCGTGTTCGTTCTCCTGCCACCCGGCGCCGAGCCCGACGACGAAGCGACCACCCGAGATCTCGTCGATGGTTCCCGCCATGTTCGCGACGACGGCCGGGTGGCGGTACAGATTCCCGCTCACCATGGCACCGATACGGACCCTGGGAACGAGCGCGGCGAGCGCGGCCTGGGTGGTCCAGGCTTCGAGCCAGGGCGCGAGCTCCTCGGTGGCGGCTCGGTCGTCAACACCGAGCCCGACGTTGGTCATGAAGTGGTCGGGCACCCAGATGCCGTGCCATCCCTCCGCCTCGGCCCACCGACACCCACGCAGCAGGTCGGCCCAGGGTTGCGCGGTCGTGGGCCAGAAGCTGAAGTCCATCGGGGCACCGTAGCCGGGACGCATCCACCGGCTGCGGGGAGGCCTCGGGCGATCGACCGGGGCCGGACTAGAACGTGCTGACCTGTGCCGGTGCCGGTGCCGGTGCCGGTTGCGCAGGTGCGGCCGGAGCGGCGGCCGACGGTGTTGTCGCGATCTCGGCGACATCGACCGGCTCGGCCGACTTGCCGTAGCCGCCGGGTCCGCCGAGACCCTTCGTGTAGTAGAGCCGCAGCACGCGGTCGATCGAGTGGCGATCGAGAACCGGAGCGATCCCCTCGTACAGGGCGAGGGCCTTCACGAGCTTGCAGACGTCGGCCGGAAGGTACGGACGCAGGTCGCCGCCCTCGGCGATGCACAGCATCCGCAGGTACGCCGCCGACTCGCCATCGCAGCCGACCCCCATGGCGTGCGCGACTCGAGCCAGGATCCAGTCGAAGGCGTCCTCGGTGATCGAACCGATGAAGATCTTGGTCTGGATCCGACGGAAGAAGGCTTCGTCGCCCAGGTCGCTGGGATCGAGGTTGGTCGACAGGACGACCTTCACGTCGAAGGGCACCTCGAAGCTGACCCCGTAGTTGAGCGAGAGGTAGTCCACACGCCGATCGAGCGGCACGATCCAGCGATTGAGGAGTTGGTCGGGCGTGAGCACCTGACGACCGAAGTCGTCGATGATCATCACGCCGTTGTTCGCCTTCATCTGGAGCGGGGCGAGATAGATGCCGCTGGTCTGGTCGAAGGTGAGATCGAGCATCGAACCGACCAGCTCTCCGCCGACCACGACGCGGGGCCGGCTGCAGAGGATCCAACGGGGATCGAGATCATCGGGTTGCTTCTCGGCCGGCGAGTGGACCGTCGAGTCGAACACGCTGATGATCTGGCCGTCGACCTCGATCGCCTTCGGCACGAGCACATGGTCCGGACTGATCCGCACGATCCGCTCGGCGATCGACGTCTTGCCGGTACCGGGGGGCCCGTAGAGGAACATGGCACCGTTGGCGTTGAGAGCCGGGCCGAGTTCGTCGAGCAACTCGTCGGAGATGACGAGATCGGAGAACGCGGTCTTCAGCCGTTCGCGATTGACGTAGACCGCCAGACGCTGGGCGGCGACGACGGCGCGATAGTGCTCGAGCGACACGGGACAGGCGCCGGCGTAGCGCGATTGAGCGAGGCGGTCGGTGGCGTGCTCCTGACCCAGGCCGGTCAGGGCGAGCGTGTAGTCACGCCCCACCATGCCGAGGACCTCGATCTCCTTCTTCTCCCGCAGCTCCTGGACGATCTTGTCGACCAGACCGGCGTTCAGCGCGAGCGCGTTCGAGAGTCCGGTGACGTTCGTCTTCCCCTCGAAGAGGCAGCGGCGCAGCACCAGGTCGGCCACGAGCGCGTAGGGCACCCCGAGATCCTCGGGCGACTTGGGCGGCCGAAGTGCCGGATCGTTCGCGACTGATGACACAGCAGATCTCCTCGAGGCGCATCGCCTCTCGATTCGTGCCTGTCCTGTCGGTCAGCCCGGCGGCGAGTTGACGGTTTTCGCGCGGATCAATCGCCTGCGTTGGACCGTTGGATCGCCCGTTCGTCGGTCCCCAGATAGCTCGCGATCACCTGCGGGTTGTTCCGTACCTCATCGGGCGTTCCCTCGGCGATCACCGCGCCGGACTCGAGGCAATAGACGCGATCGCTGATCGACATCACCAGCGGCATGTCGTGCTCGATGACCACCACCGACGCGTCGAGCTCCTCCTGGATCTTCTTGATGAGAGGTCCGAATGCCTCGGTCTCGCGTTGGGCGACACCGCCGGTGGGCTCATCGAGGAGCAGCACCCGAGCGTCGACCGCCAACAAGGAGCCGAGCTCCACGATCCGTCGCGTGCCGGTCGACAGCGCTCCGATGACCTGGTCGGCGTAGCGACCGAGCCCGAGATAGTCGATGATCTCCGACGCATCCGACCGCTTGGCCCGCTCGTGCGACGGCGAGGGCGGGATGCCGAACATCGACGGCACCAACAGCGAGTGCTGCCGTGCCTCGAGCGCGACCATCAGTGCTTCGCGCACCGTCAACTCCGGATAGAGCCGCGCCGATTGGAACCCCCGGCCGAGGCCCACGGTGTGCCGGGCGGCGGCACTGCGGTTCGAGACGTCGACGCCGAGCACCTCGACCTTGCCGTCGGAGGGCACGAACCCGCTCACTGCGTTGAGCAGCGTCGACTTGCCTGCACCGTTCGTACCGATCAGCCCGACCAGTTCTCCGGGGGCGACGTCGAACGACACGTTGTCGACGGCGACGTTGCCGCCGAAGCGGACGGTCACCCCGCGAACCGACAGCGCCGGTCCCTCGAGCACCGCTCGCACCGCTCCCGTCGTCGGGACCGGCACCGCCTTCTGGGTCGCCGGGACGACCGCGCCACGCTCGGAAGCCTCGTAGCGGCGGTCGGCGACGCGCAACAGCGCGTCGCGGGCACCGTGGACGAGCTGGAGCAGACCTCCGGGGAAGTACATCAACAGCACCAGGAGGCCGATGTTGGAGGTCAACAGCGACTGGAGGTTGCGCAGGCGTTCGGGGGTCACCTCGCTGATGCCCAGGATCCACAACGAACCGAGGATCGGGCCGGCGACGGAGCCGAGACCACCGATGATCGCCATCACGATCACTCGCAGCGACTCGGCCGGCGCGAAGTCGGTGCCCGGCGACAGCGATCCCTGCGAGATCACGAACAACGAACCGGCCAGCGCGCTGATGCCACCGGAGATGGCGAAGGCGGACAGCTTGGCCCGCGCCGGCGACACGGTCGAGGCCGCCGCCATGTCTTCGTTGTCTCGCACGGCGATCATCGTGCGACCCAGACCCGACGCCCGGATTCTCGACGCGATCCACGAGACCACGATCAACGCCGTCAGGCACAGGAGGTAGAGGCTCCGCCGGGAGGCGCCGAAGTCGAGCCCGAGGAACGACGGAGGAGACGGCGGACGGGGGAAGCTCGTTCCTCCCGAGAAAAAGGTCTGGTCGAAGAGCCACGAGCTGGCAGCCACCGCGAAGGCCAGGGTGGTCACCGCGAGGAAGAGCCCCCGCACGCGAAGCGCCGGGAGTCCGATCAGCAGCGCCATCACCACGCCGAGGCCCACGGACAAGATGACCGCGATCCCCCACGGTGCCTCGATGCTCAGGTCGAACAGATCGAAGGGGATCGGGATGTCGTGGCCCTTCGTGAACGCAACGGTCGAGAGCGCTCCGACACCCACGAAGGCGAACTGGCCGAGCGACAGCTGCCCGGCCCACCCGGTGAGGATCGACAGTGACAGTGCGACCATCGCGAACAGCACGATCCGGGTCCACACCGAGATGCCGCCCGACGTCGTGACGAAGACCGGGACCATGGCGAGGGCGGCGAAGAGGAGAGCCAGGCCGATCGCGTTGATGTTGCGCACCCACCAGACGCTGCGGAGTCGTTCCGGGATCGGGCGGCTCGCCGGCGAGAGCGACCAGCCGTCCTGGCGTTCACCGCGGACCACCCAGATCACGATCACCAGCACGGCGACGAACATCCAGGCGTTGACGATGTCGGCGTTGTCGACATTGCTGCGTACCAGCTTCTCGGCGACGCCGACACCCAGACCGGCCACCACCACGCCGGGCAGCGACCGCATCCGAGCCAGCAGCGAGACCACGAGCACGCGCAGCAGCAGTTGCTCGACGAGGAGGTTGCCCGTGTCGTCGACGGCGGCCGCACTGAGCACCGTGAAGGGGGCGGTGACGATCGCGGTGACCGCGGCGAAGCCGGCAGCGACGGTCCACACGATGGTGGAAACGCGCCGCGGCGAGGTGCCGTAGACCCGCGCCGTGTCGGCGTTGTCGGCCGACGCCCGCACGGCCAGACCGAACTTCGTGCGCGTCATGAACACGGCGAGCAGGAGGATCAGCACCGGTACGACCAGGAGCACCACGAGTTCGCGAGAGGCGAGCGAGATGTGATCGGTCGGATTCCAGCTGATGTCGAAGGCGGTGGGGATCGGCCCACCGGCCGTGATGTCGGGGATCCACGCCACCCGAGCCAGCGTGAGGATCTGCGCGACGCCGATCGTCGCGATCAGCAGCACCAGGCGCGGTGATTCGAAGAGTCTTCGCACCACGATGAGTTCGACCGCCATGCCGATGAAGGCGGTGGCGAACACTGCGACCGCGAACGCCAACCACCAGTTGACGCCATAGTTGACGATCATCATCACGAAGAGGGCGAGTCCGAAGAACCCGATCTCGCCGTGCGCGAAGTTCAACACCCCGGTGGAGCGATAGACGAGCACGAAACCTGCGGCGAGGGCCGCGTAGCTCAGGCCGGTGATGAGGCCGATGACCAGATCCTGCTGGCCGAACTCGAAGCCGAAGAGTTCGATCATCCGCCCTCCCCTCCGAGGAAGACGGCTCTGGCCAGGTCGTCGCGCTCGGCCAACTCCCGGGCCGGACCCTCGAACCGCACGACCCCCTTCTCCATGAAGATCGCCCGATCGGCGAACGCGAGCGCCACGTTGAGCGACTGCTCGACGATGATCATCGTCTGCCCTTCGGCCTTGAGCCGCTCGACGACCGCCAGCAACTCCTGCACGACGACGGGGGCGAGACCGAGGCTCAGCTCGTCGATGATCAAGATCTCGGGTTCGTGAAGCAATGCCATCGCCAGTGCGAGCATCTGCTGCTGCCCTCCGGACAGATCGCCGGCGGGTTCGCCGAGTCGGCCCTGGAGCGCCGGGAACATGTCGAGCGCCGTCGCCACCCGACGGTCGGCATCGTCGGACTCGACATTGCTACCGAGGAGCGAGGCGCGGAGGTTCTCCCCGATGGAGAGCGACGGGAAGATGCCCGAGCCGCCGCGCAGCTGCACGATGCCGACGCGGAACCGGGTCTCGGCCTCGGCATAGGTGATGGTGCGGCCGTTGAGCCGCACCACGCCACGATCCGGGATGCCGAGGCCCGAGATCGCTCGGAGGAGCGTCGACTTGCCTGCGCCGTTGGTGCCGAGCAGAGCGACGACTTCGCCCTTGGCGACCTCGATCTCCACGTCGAAGAGCACCTGCACGGGGCCGTAGCTGAAGTCGAGATTACGGACCTGGAGGGCGGGGACGACCTCACCGGCAGCGATCTTTCGGGCCTCTTCCTGCTCCTCGAGCAGTTCCTCGACGGCCAGCGAGATGTCGCGGCGGATGTGGAACGCCCCACGTCGGATCAGCCAGCCGCCGATCATCGCCGTCCATGGCGCCAGCAGGAGCATCGCGGTGCGGTTGTTGTAGGCGTCGGAGATCTGGCCGGCGACGATGCCGCCGATGAAGCCGCCCATGAGGAAGATGAAGACCGGCAGCAGGGCGAACGCCTGGGCCCGGATCCGGTAGGGCGCGACTGCGGCGATGATCGTCGGGGCGGCGATGAACGCAGCCGAGATGCACGCCTGGGCGAGACCGATCCCGAGAACGAGGAGCCACAGTGGCTTCATGGGAAGGGCGATCAGGTAGATGACCCCCGCCATCGCGATGAGACCGCCGGTGAGCTTCACCATCGACTCGGGGTCCTCGCGGAACTTCCTGTCGAACGCGCGACCGGCCAGCGGGATGGCGATCAGCGACGGGACCCAGAGAAGCGCCTCGATGATGCCCCGGTCGAGCGCGTCGAGTCCGTACTTGTCGTCGAGCAGGAGGTTGAACTGACCCGGGACCGCGATCAGGGCGAACCCGAGCACTCCGATGCCGGTGGCGAAGAAGTAGAAGGTGCGGATCTTGCGCAGACGAGCGAGGGCGGTGCTCATCGACGGTTCGAGTTCGTCGACGTCGACCGCCTCATCGGTGAGCAGCGCGGACTGTTCGTTCTGCCCGCGCCGCGGCTCCTTCATCGTGAACGACGCGATTCCGACGATCACCGGCGGAATGGCGAGGAGGTAGAACGCCCAACGCCAACCCTCGTCGCCGCCCGCAGTGGTCGCGATCAACCCGATCGTGAGCGGACCGAGGAGCTGCCCGAGGGGCCGACCGAGACCCTCGAAGGCGAACACCCGCGAACGGGACGGGATCGGATAGGCGTCGGTCAGCAGCGAGTTCGACACCGGGATCCGGTACGCCTGACCGAACCCGGTGGCCGCGTTCGTCCAGAACAACTGGAAGGCGTTGACGATGAAGCCCGAGAGGGCGAGCGTCGCCGCCCAGAAGAATGACGCGATCGGAATGATGCGCACCCGGGTGACACGGTCGGCGAGCGCCGCCATCGGCACCGCCCCGAGCACGAGGGCGACGCCACCGAAGCCGAGCACACCGGCGAGGACGGTGTCGGAGATCTTGAGCGAGTCCTGGATGTCGGGACCGATCACCCGGATCGCACGAGGAAGATCGTCGATGAAGTTCAGGAAGAACAAGAGGACGACCGTCGTCTTGCCGCCGATCCTCATCGCCTCCCGCAGGGTCATCGGATCATCGCCGACGCCGGGGAGGAGATCATCCGGGAGCAGCACTGCGGCATCACGAGCGGCTTGGGCGTCCTGACGCTTCGCCTCCTCTTCGAGCACCGCGGCCGCGAGCGATGCAGCCGCCCCCGCAACCTCGCCGTCGTGTGCCTCGCCCGTCATGCGTCCCCCGGAGTCTGCCGTCGTGAGTGCGACAGTCTGGTCGGTGGCCCGGACCAACGCCAGACGGGCCGACTGCGCGCATGCGGTGTCGCCCGGTGACTTGTGTCACTGTGGTGCGGGCACGAAACTTGCCCGGGCCGTTCAGGGGAACGGCCGGACCCTGGAGGATCCTCATGAAACACCGATCGCTTCGATGGCTCGCGGTATTGCTGTCGTTCACCTTCCTCGCCGCCGCCTGCGGCGGCGAGACCAGCTCCGAGAGCGACGACGTCGACACCAGCGATTCGACGCCGGACGACAGCACCCCTGACAGCACCCCCGACGACAGCACCCCCGACAGCACACCCGACGACAGCACGCCGAGCGACGGGGAGGCCAACATCTACGAGGATCCCCGCGGTGGCATCTTCGCCGAATTCCAGCAGACCTTCGACCGCGGCGACGACCCCTTCGCCCAGATGGGCTCCGTGTGCGTCGCCCACGATGCTGCAGCCGACCGGGTCGACACCGACCCCGGCATCACTGCCGACCAGATCAACGTCGGCCATCTCCGCAGCCGTCTCGAGGACGCCGTCGAGATCGGCTTCGGTATCCCGGTCGGCGACACGAAGGAAATGTTCGAGGTCTTCGTCGACTACATCAACACCGAATGTGGCGGCATCCGGGGTCGCCAGATCAATCTCGGATACGCCGAGGCCGACCTGCTCGGCGCCGACGTCGAGGCCAGCCGGAACCGGGCCTGCCTCGCGCTGACCGAGGACTTCGACTCGACGATCATCATGAACAGCACGGGGTTCCAGGGCGGCGCCAACCTCTGCATCGTCGAAGAGCAGAACACCGCGTTCATCTCGACCCAGGGCCAGACCGAGGAGTTCATGGCCCGCGGTGAAGACCGGCTGATCTCCCTGTCGCCGACCCTCGAGGAGAGCCTGCGATTCCTCGTCACCGACCTTCTCGACAGCGGTGCGCTCGAGGGCAAGAAGCCCGGCGTGGCCGCCCCGAGCACCCCGGGTCAGTACGAGGCCGTCGAAGCAGGGCTCGTCCAGCCGCTCCTCGACGCCGGCTTCGATGTGGTCTTCGACCAGCTCGACTGCGGCGGGAGCACGGTGTGTACCGGCGGCGTCCCGGAGTCGGTCCAGAACATGATCGACGGTGAGGTCGACGTCTTCTTCAACGTCCTCAACATCGTTTCGGCGCCCGGCTACATCAACGAGATGGTCACCCGAGGTTTCCAGCCCGGCGACGTCCAGTTCTACGCCTCCGACTTCAACAGCCAGGCGGGCGAGCTGACATCGAGCCAGATCGCCAACAACCCCGATGCCGGGGCGCTCTACAACGGCGCGATCATCGTCGACTTCCGCACCACCGGCGACTTCCGGCGGGACGACTTCCAGCCCAACCCGTTCGCCGAGGAGTGCAACCGCGTCTACGCGGAGAACAGCCCGAGCGGGGCGTCGCACAAGTTCGACGACGCCGAGGACGTGGCCTACGGCATGGTGGGCAGCGTGTGCAGCATCGTGAAGGTCATGGCCCGTGCGATCTACCACGCCGGCGACAACCCGACGATCGCCGACATCCAGGCGTCGTTGGCAAGCCTGGGCCCGATCGACAACAACGGCCTCACGCCGGCGTCGATCGTGCCGGGCAAGACCCAGTCGGCCGACGCCATTCAGACGCTCGACTACGCGTTCCCGTGCGACCTGCCGCTGCCGTTCCAGCGAGACGACGGCGAGCCGATCTGCATCACCGGTCGCGGCGACTTCCGGCCGGCTCCGCGCTGAGCCACGCCGAATCGAGCTGACTGAGGGATCCCGGCCCTGCGGCCGGGATCCTTCGCGTCCGGGGACCGGCATGACCACGCAAGGTAGCGTGACCCGACCCGGGGATTCGCGAGGAGGCCTGATGACCACCGGAGTGTTCCGCTTCGACCCCGGGCCGCAGTCGCGATGATCCGCGTGATCCAGGCCCACCCGGTGCCCGAGAGCTTCAGCGGGGTGTTGCTCGACGCCGTGGTCGCCGGCGTCCGCGACGGCGGCGTCGAGCCCGTCGTGACCCGTCTGGGCGACGGCCGCGAGCCCGGTCCGACGGCCGCCGACCTGATCGGGACCACCGCCCTCCATCTCGTCTACCCCACCTGGTGGGGCGGGCAGCCGGCGGTGCTGCTGGACTGGATACAGCGCACGCTGGCGCCCTGGATCGACGATGATGTCGCGTCGACCCGCTCCCCGCTCGCCGACGTCACCCACCTCGCCGCCGTCACCACCCACGGCTCGTCGAAGCTGGTGAACCGTCTCCAGGGCGAGCCGGGACGCCACCTCGTGACCCGGGTGCTGGCTCGACTGTGCCACCCCGACGTGACCACGGACTGGGTCGCCTTCTACGGGATCGAGCGCTCCAGCGACGCCGAGCTGCGGGCGTTCCTCGACCGGGTGCGGCGCGAGGTCCGGCTCACCATCGTCGGAGGCTCGAGATGATCGATCCGACATCGTCGGCCGGTGCGAGGCGCACGTAGGTCCGTCGACACGTCCGGGCGCAGTTGAGTCGCACGGTCCACAGAATCGATCGGCGGGCGCCGTCGCGGGACCGGGCCGTGGTCAGACGACCGTGGGGTACTCGCGTGATGAGCCCCAGCCGTTGGATGTGACGCAACGTGGGCACGAACTCGCCCTTCTCGTCGAACGTGAAGGCGACACCGGGAACCAGGACCCGGTCGAGGAACCCCTTGACCCTGGCCGGCACCGAATGGGCGACGGTGGGGCAACAGAACAAGAGAGCCTCGGCCCAGCGGAGAAGCTCGGCGGCGTCGCGGGTCTCCGGCGACAGCAGGTTCGCGCCCTCTTCGTCGTATGCCCGCCGCTCGGCCGTCGACATCGCGACCGCGAAACCGATGCGAGCGAGATCGAGCGTCCGCACCTGGTGCCCGGCATCGCCGAGTGTGTCGACGGCAGCAGCCACGATCGGATCGTCGCCTTCGAAGCCGTCGATCAGCAGCACCCGCATCCCGCTCAGTCTGCCGTAGTGACGGGCGAAGTCCCGACGGGCTGATGACGGCGCACCCAAAACGGGAAAGTCTCAGGCCGGGCGGACCCTTGGCCTGAGACTTCACGGGGTGGAGGTGAGGGGAGTTGAACCCCTGGCCTCCTCGATGCGACCGAGGCGCTCTACCAACTGAGCTACACCCCCGTGGGAGCCGCCATGGTAGCGGCTCGTACGGCGATTCGACTCAGCCGTTGACGACGTGTCGCGGCCGAGGGGCCGCCGCAGGCTCGGGGTAGAGCATGTGGACCTTCATGTCGCGCTCCGCCTCGTCGTTGCGGCGCTGGACCACGGCATAGCCGTAGGCGGCGAGGGCAAGGTCGACGACCACGTGCACCAACACCGCGACGCCACCGATGGCGACCGCGGCGAAGAAGGTGAGGACTGCGGCGACGACGAGCGCGACCAGCACCTCACGACGGCGACGAGCCGCCTCGTGCGCAGTTCGTGGCGCCAGTGTGGGCACCGACGGGCTGAAGGCCGAGGCGCGAGCCGCGGAACCGCCCAGCGAACCGAGACCGCTCGAGAAGGCACGGATGCCGTCGGAGCGGTGATGAGACGTCTTCTTGTTCTCACGCCAGTACCAGCCGAGATAGCCGGCCCAACAGGCGCCGAGAATCAGGAGAACGATTGACTCCTTCATCGGATGAGGTCTCCTCCAGGGTGCGGTGCGGCGGTGCACCGGAATGAGGACCCCGGTAGGGGCCCGTACTCCACGTTACGGTTCTACTACGAACGCAACGCGAAGACAATCACCGGGCGACGAACGTCACATCCGAGCCGCTCGACCGTTTCAGTCGACGGCGCGTTTGTAGTGACCGCTGCGACCGCCGGTCTTCTCCCACAGGGCGATCTCTCCGATGACCATGCTGCGGTCCTTCGACTTGCACATGTCGTAGACGGTCAGCGCGGCGACGCTGCAGGCGGTGAGCGCTTCCATCTCGACGCCGGTCCGGTCGACGGTCTCGACCGACGCCTCGATCTCGATGCTCTCGTCGAGGATCTCGAAATTGACGTTGACCGCACCCACCAGAAGGGGGTGACACAACGGCACGAGGTCTGAGGTTCGTTTGGCCGCCTGGATGCCGGCGACCCGAGCCACGGCGAGGACATCGCCCTTCTTGATCGCACCCTGGGCGACCGCAGACGCGGTCTCGGGGGTCATCGTCACGCGGCCGCGAGCGATCGCTCTCCGGTGGGTCGGCTCCTTCGGGGTCACGTCGACCATCCGAGCGCGACCCAGCGGGTCGAGGTGCGTGAAGCCGTGATCGCTGCTGTCGGACATCCCGGGAGTCTATTGCCCCATCTCCTGCGCAGGGAGTTCCGGCGCCCGCCGGAACTCAGGGTTCCCGTCAGCCGCCGATCTCCGACATCGATCGTCGGGGACGGATGAAGTGGACCTGGTTGATCCGGTGCCCGGCCCACTTGGACGCGACCGACCGCGCCAGCGCGTCGGCAACGACGTCGTCGGACGAGCCGTCTCGCAAGAGGCTGCGCACATCGGTTTCGTCGGTGGCGAAGAGGCAGTTGCGGAACTGGCCGTCGGCGGTGATGCGCACGCGATCGCAGCTGTCGCAGAACGACTGGCTCACGCTCGCCACCACGCCGATCTCTCCCCCACCGTCGACATGGCGCCACCGCGTGGCGGGGGCCGATGTGCGTTCGATCGGCTCGAGGTCGAACTCGGTGCGCAGGGTGGCCAGGATCTCGTCCTGTGTCAGGACACGGTCGATGTTCCAGACCTCGTCGGCGTCGAGCGGCATGAACTCGATGAAGCGCACGATCACGCCGCGGTCTCGACCGAAGCGGGCGAAGTCGAGCACCTCATCGTCGTTGATGCCCTTCATCACGACGACATTGACCTTGACCGGATCGAACCCGGCGTCCTGGGCCGCCTCGATGCCCTCGAGCACCCGATCGAGTTCGTCGCGGCGGGTCAGCTCCTCGAACCGATCGGCCCGCAGCGAGTCGAGAGAGATGTTGACGCGGCCCAACCCGGCCGTCTTCAGCTCGCGGGCGAGGAGCGGCATGCTGACGCCGTTGGTGGTCATCGCCAGATCGACCCCGAGGGCGGCGAGCTTCTCGACGAGAACCGGCAGCTTGGCCCGCACCGTGGGTTCGCCGCCGGTGAGGCGGATCCCGTCGACGCCGTAGCGCTCGACCATGATGCGGGCCACCCGCTCGATCTCCTCGAAGGTCAGGAGGTCTTCACGACGCTGCCACTCCATCCCCTCCTCGGGCATGCAGTAGGCGCACCGGAAGTTGCAGCGATCGGTGACGGAGATGCGCAGGTCGCGGTGGACCCGGCCGAACCCGTCGATCAGCTGCGTCGTCATGTGTCCAGAGTACCGAGCGGGATGATCTCGACCTCATCGCCGGCCCCGACGTCGATCCCGTCGGGCACGACCGCGAGGGCGGTGGCACCGGCCATCGCGGTGAGCTGGTGCGACCCCTGGCCACCGAGCTTGTGCACGTGCCAACGGCCCGTTTCGTCGGGTCCGCCGTCGACCCGCAGGAAGTGCGTCTTGCCGTCGTCGTGGCGTCCCAACGGGTCGACGCTGATCGCCCGGCGGGTCGGACGGTGCAGGACCGACTGACCGGCCATTCGCCGCAACGCCGGTCGGGCGAAGAGCTCGAAGCTGACCATCGACGACACCGGGTTTCCCGGAAGTCCGAAGATCGGGGTGTCGGCCACGAGGCCGAACGCGAACGGCTTGGCCGGCTTGATGGCGATCTGCATCCACCGCATGTCGCCGATCCGGTCGAGGACGACCTTCACGTAGTCGAACGCCCCCATCGACACGCCACCCGAGGACAGCACGGCATCGCAGCGGGCAGCACCGTCGAGGAACACCGCCTCGATCGCGGCCTCGTCGTCTCGGACCAGCCCGAGGTCGACGGCGTCGAAGCCCGATTCGCGCAGCAGCGTCAACAGCGTGCGGCGATTCGAATCGCGGATCTGCCCGGGCCGCAACGGACCGCCGTCGTCGACGAGTTCGTCGCCCGTCGACAGCACCCCGACGACGGGCCGGGGCACGACGTCGACCTCGCCGATGCCCACGCTCGCCAACACCCCGAGGTGGCCGGCGGTCAAGCACGTACCCGCCGGGTACAGCAGGTCACCCGGACGCACGTCCTCACCCGCGGCCCGAACGTGATTCCCGGGTGGGACCGTGATCTCCACTTCGACTCGCCCGTTCGCCTCGTCGTAGTTCGTCCGCTCGACCATCACAACGGCATCGGCCCCGGGGGGCATCGGCGCACCGGTCATGATCCGCATCGCCTGCCCCGGACCCATCGGCTCGTGCGCCGCCGAACCCGCCGCGACGGTGCCGACCACGTCGAGCACCACCGGCGCGGCATCGGTGTCGCGGGCGACGACGGCGAACCCGTCCATCGCCGTGTTGTCGAAGGGCGGGACGGCCTCCGCGGCGGTCACGTCGGCGGCGAGCACCAACCCCGCGGCATCGGCGAGCAGGACCGACCGGGGGACGCCGGGCGCCACACGGTCGAGGACGTGGGACCGGGCTTCGTCGAGCGAGATCATGGCGACAGCGTGCCAGACCCGGCCCGGGCTTACGACCGGGCCGCCCCGATCGTGCCGCCGAAACGGCTCAGACGAGACGAGTCAGACGACACGGTTCAGACGAGACCGCGTGCACGCATGATCGCCTTCAGCATCTCGGCCACCTGGGCGCCGCTGCCCGGATCGTTCAAGGAGAGCTCGATGTTGGCCCGCAGCCAGTCGAGCTTCTGACCGGCGTCGTAGCCGGCGTCCTTGATGACGAGCCCGCGGAGACCCGGGTCGCCGATGAGCATGGCCATGGCGTCGGTCAGCTGGATCTCCCCACCCTTGCCCGGCTCGGTGCGGGCGAGCCGGTCGAAGATCTCGGGCGTGAAGACGTAGCGTCCCGTCACCTTGAGGTTCGACGGCGCATCCTCGAAGGCGGGCTTCTCGACGATCGAGTCGATCTCGACCACGTCACCGTCGCGGCTCGAGTACCCGGCGCAGCCGTAGTTGGAGATGTCCGGTCCGTCGACCTCGAACAGGGAGATGACCGAGGACCCGGAGGACTCGCACTCGTCGATCATGCGACGCAGGGTGACCCCACCGTCGGGGAGCAATTCGTCGGGGAGCAGCACGGCGAACGGCTCGTCCCGCACGTGGCGAGCCGCCATC
Organism: Acidimicrobiales bacterium; assembly: GCA_041394245.1. Taxonomy (NCBI): domain Bacteria; kingdom Bacillati; phylum Actinomycetota; class Acidimicrobiia; order Acidimicrobiales; species Acidimicrobiales bacterium. The sequence continues at coordinate 417,628 of JAWKIR010000004.1, read as the reverse complement.
GAGACCGCGTGGCCGAGGCCGAGCGGCGCGCCCTGACGGGTGAAGTGGAACGTCGCCATCTCCGTGATCCGCCGGACGCTCGCGAGCATCTCGGTCTTGCCCTTGGCCTCGAGGAGGTTCTCGAGTTCGGCCATGCGGTCGAAGTGGTCCTCGACCCCCTTCTTGGTCGGGCTGGTGATGATCAGCACGTCGTCGATGCCGGCGGCCACCGCCTCCTCGACGACCCACTGGATGGCCGGCCGATCGACCACGGTGAGCATCTCCTTCGGCTGTGACTTCGTCGCAGGAAGGAACCTCGTGCCGAGGCCGGCGGCGGGGATGACAGCGGTGCGAACTCTCTTGCCCATGTGACTGCTCAGTTCTGAGATGACGTCCGGTTTCCCACCCGATGCAACGCTACGACGTCGGCTCTCACGAGCACCACCGGGGGACCGACTTCACATCGGCCTCGGGGCCCCGGAATTGAGCCTGCGCCTACGCGGCCGCGGTGCCCGACTCGTCGATCCGGTTCTCGTCTCGGCGGAGCATCCTCCGGATGTTCGACTGGTGCCGGATCACGAGGATCGATGCCACGCCGGCCGACACGGCCACCTCGTAGCCGGGACGACCGACGAGCGCAGCGATGACCGGATACGACAGCGCGATTCCCAACGAACCGAGCGCCGCGATTCGTGCGACCTTGACCAGGACGAGGAACACCCCGGCGCAGGCGAGACCGATCAAGGGGTTGATGACCAGTCCGGCGCCGCCGGCGGTGGCCACACCCTTCCCACCGCGAGATCCACGGGTGACCGGCCACACGTGCCCGGCCACCGCCGCAACCCAGACGGCGTGCGCCTCGGGCATACCGGCCACGAGGAGGGCGATCGCCGCGGGAATCGCACCCTTCAGCATGTCGATCATGCCGACGATCACGCCGGCCTTCCTGCCGCCGAGGCGGTAGACGTTGCTCGCGCCCGGGTTTCCCGAGCCCTGGGTGGTCGGGTTGACCCCCATGCGGCGTCCGACGATGTGTGCAGTGGGGAACATGCCGATGACGTAGGCACCGATGACCAAGACGACCGCGAGGAGCACCCGCACATCGTACGCGCATGCGGCTCCGTGGTGGCCAGGGTGTCCTGTTCGTGGCCGGTCGGTATCCTTCGTTGCCGTGCCCACTTACGACTATCGATGTGAACGCACCGGTGAGATGTTCGAGTTGTGGCAGTCGTTTTCCGACGACGCGCTGACCGAGTGCCCCCAGGTGCACGAAGGCGAGACCGCGACCTGCGGCGCGTCGGTCAAGAAGGTCTTCAGCAAGGTCGGCATCTCGTTCAAGGGCGAGGGCTTCTACAAGAACGACCACGGAAGCTCCGCGAAGCCGGCCGCCGAGAAACCGTCCGCCGAGAAGACGGCGACGGAGAAGCCGAAGGAAACACCGAAGACCGATTCGTCGAGCTCGAGCAGCGCGACGAAACCCGGCACCGACTGACCTTCGCGGGTCCACCCGCACCGCACTTCCCCGTTTCGAGCAACCGAGGACGTGCCGCCCGTGAAGACCCGACCGACCGCGAGCCCGAGTCGACCGACCCGCGCACCGAGGTTTCCGACGAGGGCAAGGGCACCGCTCAGGTCGCTGCGCCACGATCGCCGCACACGTCCGATCGTGGCCGCGCTCCTGATCCTCGCGTCATTGGTCGCGCTTCGTGCCGAACACCAGGCTGCCGCTCGGCTGCGGGCCGAGTGGGGACCCCACGTCGCCGCGTGGACCGTCGTGACCGATCTCGAATCGGGCCACGTGCTCGCTGAGAGCGACCTGGTCACCCGGCTGCTGCCCCCTGCCGCGTTACCGGCCGACGCGGTCACGGTGGCGCCCGTCGGAGGTCGCCTGCTCGACTCTGTCGGCGAGGGAGAGATCGTGCGGGCCGGCCGCGTGGACGGCGTCGACGAGGCGTCCGACGGTTCACACCTCGGGTCGGGTCGCGGCGCTGTCGCACTCTCGTCCGCTGCCCCCCACCTCGAGGTCGGGGACCGGGTCGACCTCTACGGCCTCCTCGACGGCGACCTGGTCGCCGCCGGTGCCGTGGTCGTCGACGTCACCGATGACCGCGTGCCGGTGGTCGCCGTCGACGACGGTGACCTTCCGGCGGTGATCCGGGCGTTCACCACCGGCGATGTGGTGCCGGTCGTGACCGGGTGAGGATCAGCGCCAGCTCGTCGAGAGGATCACGAGCACGGCCAGGCCGGCCACGATGCGATAGATCACGAACGGCCGGAAGGTCCGGGTCCGCACCAGTTGCAGCGTTCCCCAGACCGCGAGCCAGCCGGTGACGGCCGATGCCGCCATGCCCCACAGGAAGGGCGGCCAGAAGTCGCTCGGGATCCGGGCGTCGAGCAGTGAGAAGACTCCGGCGCCGGCGATGACCGGCAGGCTCATCAAGAACACGAGACGAGCCGCGGCATCCCGTTCGAACCCGACGAAGCGCGACACCGTCAGCGTCGCGCCGGAACGTGAGACGCCGGGCTGGAGGGCGAGCGCCTGGCCCACGCCCATCATGAGCGCGTCGCGCAGCGTGAAGTCGTCGAGCGGTCGGCGTTCGGGGAGCCGGTCGGCGATGAACAGCAACACGCCGAAGACGATCAGCATGACGGCGATCATGGCGATGCTGTCGAGATCGGCGATCTGGTCCTTCAGCACGACGCCGGTGATCCCGGCCGGAACCGCAGAGGCCACCAGGAACCAGGCGATCCGGCCGTCGGTACCGAGCGTGCCGCCCCGGAGGGGAGCGAAGCCTGCCAGCAGGTACTTCACGACATCCTTGCGCAGGTACGCGATGGCGCCGAGCAGGGTGCCCATGTGCACGGCCACGTCGAACGAGGTCTCCAACTCGGGGGTCAGGTCGTCCCAACCGAACAGCCAGCGGGTCAGCTCGAGATGGCCGCTCGACGAGATCGGCAGGAATTCCGAGAGCCCCTGGACGATGCCCAGGACGATCGCATGCAGGATCTCCACGGGTCAGCCACCTCCACCGAGGGTCAGGCCCTCCATGACGAGCGACGGAACGATCGAACCGCCGGGTTGGTGTTCCCTGTCGGCACCGACGGCGGTGATATCGAGCAACATCCTCGGAATCGCGCCGGCCAGGGTCCCCTCCCGGATGGGCTCCGCCAGGGCACCGTTTCGGATCCGGACGCCTTCGACGCCGACCGACAGATCGCCGCTGACGGCGTTGACGCCGGAGTGCAGGCCCTGCAGTGAGGCCACGAGAAGTCCGTCGTCGATGCCGGCGATGAAGTCGTCGAGTCCACCCGAGCCCGGGGCCACGTGCAACGCTCGATACCCGGGCGACGGCCCACCACGGATGCTGCGCAGCGCCGAACCGGTCGACGTCGTCCCCAGACCTCTGGCGCTTCTCGTGTCGTGGAGGAAGCCGTCGAGCGTTCCTCCGCCGATGAGCGGCACGCGGCGACAGGCCAGCCCCTCGCCGTCGAAGGCCGCAGCGGCAAGTGAATCCGGGTCGGTCGCATCGTCGAAGAGCGACAGGATCTCGGCCGCGACGGTGTCGCCGACGCGGTCGGCGAACGGGGTACGGCCCTTGACGACCCGCTCTCCGGACAGCATCCCCGCAACCAGGCCGAGTATCGTCGCCGCGAACCGCGGCTCGAACACGACGGTCGGTCGTCCGGTCGTCGGCGTGACCGCACCGAGCAGCTGCAGTCCCCGGGCCACGGCGAGTTCGGCGACCTTGTCGACATCGAGCCCGACCGGACCCCGTGCCGCGTCGACCGCGCCACCCGTACGCGTGCCGCCGTCGACGTCGTCGACCAGGACACTCGTCGACAGTGATGCCATCGTGCCGGTGGTGTGGCTCTCGATGCCGGTGGTGCTCCTGATGACGACCTCGCTCGAGGTGTCGCCATAGACCGATGCCCGCACGCCGCGGATGCGGGCGTCGGCGGCGAGCACGGCCGCCTCCAGCGCGACGGCCAGCGCGATCTTGTCGTCGACCGGGGTCGAGGCGACCGAGACGTCCCAACGATCCACCGGCACGGCGGCGACACCATCGGGCACGGCGAGCCCGACGCGTTCGTCGTCCTGCGCGAACGTCGCGTTGTCGCGCGCCTCGGCGACGAGGTCACGCACGACGTCGGCGTCGAAGCTGCCCGCGTGGGCATGACCTTCGCGGCGGCCGACGACCACACGCACGCCCACACCGTGCGATTCGGCGACGGTCAGCGACTCGACCTCGCCACCATGGACGCGGACGGTCGTCTCCACGGCGCGCCCGACGCACACCTCGACATCGTCACCGGCCTGCGCCGACGCGAGCAGGGCACGCGCGATCTCGTCGAGTTCGGTCAACGGATCAGACGCCCGACATGGTGACATCGGCGACCACGAGGCTCACCCCGGCAGCGCTCATGGGCAGCCACTCGAGATCGGCACCGATCCCCTGGATGTCGAGCAGGAGGCGCTGGATGGTCGACGCGATCGTGAGCTCACGCAAAGGCTCGGCGACCTCGCCGTTGCGAATCCGCAGTCCTTCCGCACCGGTGGAGAAATCGCCCGACACGGGATTGACGCCGGAATGCAACCCCGCGACGCCCTGGACGAGCAGGCCGTCGTCGATCCCGGCGATGAGCTCGGCCTGAGTCTTGCTTCCGGGGCGCAAGGCGAGCGCGTGGGCGCCGACTCCCGGCGCACCCTTGAATCCGCCGCGCACGGCGGACCCCGTCGACATGGTGCCGCCCCGACGGGCCGAGTAGCTGTTGTGCAGGAATCCCTGCAGCACGCCGCCCTCGATGAGCGACGTCGGTCGGGTCGCGAGGCCTTCGCCGTCGACCATCGACGCGGTGAACGCATCGGGGTCGGTGGCGTCGTCGACCAGGATCAGATCCGCCACCGCGACCTGTTCGCCGACCCGGTCGGCGAACAAGGAGCGGCCCCGCTGCACCGCATCGCCGGTGAGCGTGTGGCCGATGATGCCGAGCAGCTGGGCGGTCACCCACGGGTCGAGGACCACGGTGACTCGACCCGTCTCGGGCTTCACGGCGCCGAGGAGGCGCGTGGCCCGCTCTGCCGCATCGGCGGCGGCCTTGGCCGGATCGAGCGCCGAGGGGCCGCGTCCGATCGAGAACCCGAATCCGGTCTGCGTCTCGCCGTCGGCTTCGGCCAGCGAGTAGGCCGACAGGTAGCAGCCCGTCTCGCGCGTCGAGCTCCGGATTCCGGTCGATGTCGCGACCGCGGACTCGTAGACCGTGTCGACGTATTCGGCCGACTCGATGCCGGAGATGCGGGGGTCCGCGGCCCGGGTCGCCCGCTCGAGCTCGATCGCGAGGGCCACCTTCTCGTCGGTCGAGAAGTCGGCTAGGGACGCATCGAAGAGGTCGAGCTCCGCGGTGGCGACGCCGTCGGGCACGGCCACCCCGTTGAACTCGTCGGGTTGGGCGAAGGACGCATTGTCTCGCGCCTCCCGCAGGGTCTCCTGCAGGGCGCCCTCCTCGAGGGTTCCCGCGTACGCGTAGCCCTGTCGGCCATCGACGACGACGCGCACCCCGATTCCCTGGCTCTCGGCCGAGGTGAGCGACTCGACATCACCGTCGTAGGCCCGGATCTCGGTCTCGTGCTCGTGGACGACGAACGCCTCCACCTGCTCGCCGTCGTGCGCCCATCCGGCGACGCGATCGGCGATGTCGATCAGTTCTTCCATGACCCCCGCCTCAGGCCGCGGTGCCGCCGACGGTGAGGCTGGTCACCCGCAGCGTCGGGGTCCCGTCGCCCACCGGCACACCCTGGCCGTCTTTGCCACACGTGCCCGGCGAGCCCATCGCGAAGTCGTTGCCCAACGCATCGATGCGCGTGAGCACCTCGGGACCGTTGCCGATCAGGTTGCCCTCGCGGATCGGCTCGGTGATCTCGCCGTTCTCGATGAGATAGGCCTCGGTCATGCCGAACACGAAGTCGCCGGTGGCGGTGTTGACCTGGCCACCCCCGAGCTGGGCGACATAGACACCGTGGTCGGTGCTGCTGACGATGTCGGCCGGATCGTCGGACCCGTTGGCGAGATAGGTGTTGGTCATCCGCACCATCGGGAGGTGCTGGTAGCTCTGGCGGCGGCCGTTGCCGGAACTGGGTCGGCCCTCCTTGCGGGCCCGCAGGTGATCCCACATGTAGTCCGTGAGGACGCCGTCCTGGATCAAGACGTTGTGTGCAGCCGCCCGGCCCTCGTCGTCGATCGTGAAGTGTCCCCACTCCCCGGCCATCGTGCCGTCGTCGACGAGGGTCACGAGTGGCGTGGCGACCGCCTCGCCGACCCGGCCGGCGAACACGCTGGCCGACTTGGCCACGAGGTCGGCTTCGAGGCCGTGCCCGCATGCCTCGTGGAAGAGCACCCCGCCGCCGCCGGGACCGACCACCACCGGCATCGCGCCGGACGGTGCCGGGCGAGCAGCGAGCTTCGTGATCGCGCGACCGGCGGCCCGGCGCGCCATGTCCTCGACATCGGTCTCGTCGAAGAGTTCGAACCCGACCGTGCGCCCGGCCGATTCCCGACCGGTCTGGAGCCCGGTGTCGCCGGTGGCGACGCAGGAGACCGAGAACAGGGTGCGGACCTGGTCGTCCTCGGCGAGCAGGCCGTCGCTGTTGGCGACCAGGATCCGTCGCCGGCTGTCGCCGTAGCGGGCCGACACCTGGGTGATCGCCGAGCCTTCGCCACGAGCGGCCGCATCGGCCAGCGAGAGGAGTTCGACCTTGGTCGCCTTCGCCACGTCTTCGGGCGCGATGCGAACCGGACGTGGCCGGGGACCGTCGACCGGATGGACCGCGACCTCGCGGACTCCGCCACCGCCGCCGCGTGCGGCCGCCGCGGCCGCCTCGGCGGCCTTCGCCAAACCGGCTTCGGAGAGATCGGCGGTGTGCGCGAAACCGGTGGTGTCGCCGACCACGACACGGATGCCGGCGCCACGGTCGCGGCCGCTGGTGAGCTCCTCGACCCGACCGTCGTCGAGGGTCGCGGAGGAGGAACGCTTGTCTTCGACGAAGACCTCGGCGAACTCTCCACCGGTGCGGAGCGCGGTGCCGAGCGTGCGGTTGATGAGCTCGTGATCGAGCACGGAGACCTCCTGGGCCGGGGGTTGGCTATGGTACCGCCGATGTCCGTGGACGCCGGGTTGGTCGCCCGTATCGAACGCAAGGTCTCCGACGACGACACCGCCATGGCCATGGGCTCGGGCGATGTCGACGTCCTGTCGACCCCGCGCGTGCTCGCATGGGCCGAGGCCGCATGTGTGCAGGCTGTCGCCGGGCACCTCGAACCGGGCCAGACGACGGTGGGGATGCGCATGCAGATCGACCACGTGCAGCCCAGCCCCGTGGGTGCCGACGTCACGATCTCGGCTGTGCTCGACCGGGTCGAGGGTCGGCGGCTGACGTTCGCCGTCGAGGCCGGAGATGTCCGCGGGATCATCGCCTCGGGGCGCGTGGTACGGGTCCTCGTCGACCGCGACCGGTTCCTCGAACGAGCGACCGAGTAGACCGGTGGCGGCGCCCACCGACGCGATCATGCGCGAACTCGACTCCCCTCCCGATCCGACCACCCCAGGCGAGGCCGGCGTCCATTGGTGGGTCGAAGGCCTGATCACCCTGGCCTTCTACGTGATCTACTCCACGATCCGGAACCAGTTCGGCTCGGCGCTGGGCGGCGACATCATCGATCGCGCCTTCGACAACGCCCTGCACGTCATCGACATCGAGCGGGCGCTCGGGCTCTACCACGAGGAGTGGATCCAGGCCCGATTCCTCGCCTACGACCCGTTCATCGTGTTCTGGAACGTCTTCTACGGGACCTTCCACTTCGCCGTGACCATCTTCGCGATGGTCTTCCTCTTCCTGCGCTTCCCGCAGCGCTACATGTTCATGCGTTCGGCGTTGGCCGCGACGACGATGGCGGCGCTCATCGGGTTCGCGTTCTTCCCGCTGATGCCACCGCGGCTGCTGTCGGCATGCGAGCCGCAGTCGTCCTACGGCGCCTGCAGCCCCGACCACGACTATGTCGACACGCTCGTCGACCCGGGCGGACTCTGGTCCTTCGAAACCGACACGATGGAGTCGATCTCGAATCAGTACGCGGCGATGCCGAGCCTCCACATCGCATGGTCCACGTGGTGCGCAATCGGTCTGTTCCCGGTGCTGCGCCGACGCTGGGCCCGCGTCGCCATCGCCGCGTACCCGTTCGTCACGCTCTTCGCGATCATCGTGACGGCGAACCACTACTGGATCGATGCCATCGGCGGCTTGACCGCGCTCGGGTTCGGCCTGGCGATCGCGAGTCCGTTGGCTCGGCTGTTCCCCGGCCGCTTCCGTCAACCGCGCGAACGTGGCGCTACCCTGAAAGCCGGGTAGCGCCGCCCGCGGCGGCCCGCTTCGTTTCGTGAGGCACGCGTGCCCGTGAGGAAACACATGTTGCTCGACGCCGTCAACGGCCCCGAAGACCTCCAAGGACGGAGCTACGCCGAGCTCGACGATCTCGCCGAGCAGATCCGCCACGAGATCATCGACGCCGTCAACGAACACGGCGGCCACCTGGGCTCCAACCTCGGCGCAGTCGAGCTTACGATCGCGCTGCACCGGGTGTTCCGGTCGCCCCACGACGTGATCCTCTGGGACACCGGACATCAGGCCTACGTCCACAAGATGCTGACCGGCCGAGCCCGCGACTTCCGGACCCTGCGCCAGACCGGCGGCCTCTCCGGCTACCCGTCGCGAGCCGAGTCGGAGCACGACTGGATCGAGAACAGCCACGCGTCGACGGTGCTCTCGTACGCCCACGGGCTCGCCACGGCGTTCCACGCCGGCGATGCGCGGCGTGAGGTCGTCGCCGTCATCGGCGACGGCGCGCTCACCGGCGGTATGGCCTTCGAGGGGCTCAACAACCTCGGCCACAGCGGACGCGACGTGGTGGTCGTGCTCAACGACAACGGCCGCTCCTATGCACCGACGGTCTCGAAGCTCTCCGAGAGCCTCGTCAAGATCCGCAACAACCCGACCTACATGCGGCGCCAGGCAAAGATCGAGGAGATCGCCGAGCGCATCCCGTGGGTCGGCGAGCAGATCGGGCGCGGTGTCAAGATGTCGAAGGCCGCGATCCGCGAGATGTGGGAGCCGTCGGCCTTCTTCGAGGATCTCGGCGTGCGCTACATGGGGCCCTTCGACGGCCACGACATCGCGTCGGTCGAGGAAGCGCTCGAGAACGCGAGGGAGTTCGAGGGCCCGGTCGTCGTCCACGTCCTCACCCAGAAGGGTCGGGGGTACGCACCGGCCGAGCAGGACGACGTCAAGAACATGCACGACACGGGGTCGATGAAGGAGGGCAGCTACACCGCTGCGTTCTCCGAGACGCTCGTGAAGCTGGGTGATCAGCATCCCGAGCTCGTCGCGATCACCGCGGCGATGCCCGATTCGACGGGACTCCTCCCCTTCCGCGAACGCTTCCCCGACCGCTGTATCGACGTCGGCATCGCCGAGCAGCACGCGGTCACCGCAGCGGCGGGCATGGCGATGGGCGGTCTCCGCCCCCTCGTCGCCGTCTATGCAACATTCCTCACGAGAGCGTTCGACCAGGTCAACCTCGACGTGGGGCTCCACGGGCAGCCCGTGATCTTCTGTCTCGACCGGGCCGGCATCACCGGCCCCGACGGCGCCTCGCACCACGGCATCCTCGATCTCGTCCTGCTCACCAAGGTCCCGGGCATGACGGTCTTCGCACCGTCGAGCTATCAGGAGATCCAGCAGATGATGGAAGACGCCATGGGCCTCACCGACGGACCCGTCGCCATCCGCTGGTCACGGGGCAAGGCGACCCATGTCCCCGACAACGAGGTCGGATCCGGTCTGCGGGCTCGCCGGCTCCGCTCGGGCGACGGCTCCGTGGCCCTGCTCGGCTTCGGCCAGATGCTCGGCGCCGCACTGGGCGCCGCCGACCTGCTGGCGGCCGACGGCATCGACGCGACCGTCTATGACCCCCGCGTCGTCACCCCGCTCGACCCCGCGATGATCGACGACATCGCCGATCATCGCCTCGTCGTGACCGTCGAAGACGGGTTGCGCATCGGTGGTGCCGGCGCCGGCGTTCGTGATGCTCTCGGTGAGCGCGGTGCCGAGTGTCGGGTCCGAGTGCTCGGCGTCCCCACCGAGTACATCCCGCACGGCGACCCCGACGAGATCCACGCCGGGTTCGGCCTCGATGCCGCCGGCATCGCCGCCGGCGTGCGGGCGATCCTCGGGTAGCTCCCGAATCAGTCGAACAGACCCGACGCCTCGAAGAACTCGACCATCTCCTCGGTGCGATCCTCGGTCGGCTCGGGAGCGACCGGCAGGACCAGGTCCGGATCGGCGACGAATCGCGTGAAGAGCGACTGCGTCCAGACGGTGTCGGCAACGGCCTCCCGGGCCGCGCGGGCCTCGCTCGGCGTGGCCCCGAACAGGGCGGACGCGCGGTCGTCGGCGAACAGGAACTCATAGAGCGGTGCGATGTCCATCTCGTACTCGAGGGTCGACAGCAGGCCCGCTTCGACGGTGACGACCACCTCGACGTCCTGACTCTCGTAGAAATCGACATAGACCGCGGCCAGAGCCTCCGGATCGACGTCGAGGTTGAGCGCCATACCGGCCGACGTCGCTCGGGCCATGTCCTCCACGTCGGTTCCCAGTGCCGTGTTGACGGCAGCGATCGACGCCGTTCCCACATAGGTGCCCGGTCGTTCCTCGTCGGCACTCACGTCGCGCAGGGCCGCCGGCAGTGTCTCGGCCAGCGATGCCAGATCGAAGGTTCCACCCCCCAGTGCGCCCACCACCTCCTCGTTTCCCATCGCACCGAGCGCGCCTGCGTCGACGGAGAACACACCCGGCCGGTAGGGGCCGAGCTCGCCGAGCGGGTTGAGTGCCTGAAGCCGCTCGTAGCTCGTCGTGTCGAACACGAACCGGTCGGCGGAACCCCACATCTCGATCTCGAGCGGCCCTCCCACGCCTTCGGCGACGGGGCCGAGCAGGCTCACGAGGTCGACGATTCCATGGAACCCGTCCGGCGTGACCTCCGAAACGGACCCCGGCCGCTCACGGTCGAGCGCCGTCGAGGTTTCGATCCCCAACGCACTCGACGAGATCGTCTGCGCAGTCGACACCTCGATGCGGTACGAACTCGCCTCCGCGGCTCCGGTCAACGCCGCACCCAGGGTCTCGACCGCCGAGGTCTCGGTGCGGCTGCCTCCGTCCCCGCAACCCACCAACGCGAGCGCCAACACCAAGAGGACCGAGAACCGCCGAATCTGCCGCATGCATGGCACCCTAGCAATTCTGTCGGCTCGCAGTGCTGTCGGCACGTGGGAACCGCCGGGCCGAGGCCCTACCGCGCTCAGCTGTAGTAGGGGTTCTCGCCCTGGTCGTGGTCGGTCGTGTCGACCACTTCGGTGATCTCGGGGACCGCCTCGAGAATCGCCTTCGTGATGCCCTCGCGCAGCGTGGCGGCGCTCATGGCGCACCCCTGACAACCGCCGCCCATCGTGACGAAGGCCTTCTCGCCCTCGACCCCGACGAGTTCGGCGAATCCTCCGTGCGACGCCAGCGCCGGGTTGATCCGCTCCGCGAGCAGCACCGTGATCTTGTTGGCTGCATCCCCCGTCAGCTCCAACTGGCCGAGGTCGCCGAGCGGATTCGGACGGTTCGGGTTGCGGATCACGAGGCCGCCCTGACCGGCGACCGACGGGAGATCGAGCGTCGCTCCGGTGAGCGCGGCGACGCTGGCGGCGGGAACGATGACCGTCAGGCCCTCGTGTTCACGAACAAAATCCTCGTCGTCGGCCTCGGCGATCGGCTCGAGCGAGAGGTCGTAGGTGTAGTCGACCCCGGATGCACCGGTGACCTCGACCCGTAGGCCGAGCAGCTCGCCATCGTCCTCCTTGGCCCGGATGTCGAGCACGGTGGCCCGGGCCGCATCGGTCACGATCAGCACCTCGGTGGCGCCGGCTTCTGCCTCGGGGGTGGCGGTTTCAGACATGGCGCCCATGGTACCGACGCCGCTTCGTCATCGGCTTTCGAGCTCCTCGGAGAGCTCGAGCCATCGCTCCTCGACCTCCGCCACCTCGCGGTCGCAGGCCGCGATCGCCTCACCGACCGCTGCCAGGCGCACATGGTCGGTGCCGGCCTCGGCAAGATCACCGTCGAGCCTCGCCCGCTGCTTCTGGAGCGTGCTCAGCTGCTTCTCGGTCGCCTTCAACTCGTGGCGGATCGTGCTGTGGCTCCGCCCGCCGGATGCCGGACGCGCCTGTTTCGATGCCCGTTCGACCGGGGTCGACGACGCCACGCTGCCCCGGTTCCCGTGGGTTCGTCGGTCCTGCAACCACTGCTCGTACCCACCCGGCCACCGCTGGGCGCGACCGTTGTCGATGACGAGCACGTCGTCGACCGTCCGGTCGAGGAACGTCCGGTCGTGACTCACCACCACCACCGCGCCCGGCCAGTCGTCGAGGAAGTCCTCGAGGGCCCGGAGCGTGTCGAGGTCGAGATCGTTCGTCGGCTCGTCGAGCAGGAGGACGTTGGGCTTGTCGGCCAGCGTCAACACGAGCTGGATCCGGCGCCGCTCCCCGCCCGACAGCAACTCGATGGGCGAGCGCTGGGTGTCGGAGTCGAACCAGAACCGTTCGAGCAGGGCGATGTCCCACCAGTCGGGTTCGGCCCCGTCGCCGGCCATGAGATCACGGACCCTCGCCTTCGGCGGCAGGTCTCGGCCCCGCTGGTCGTGCAGCCCGATCTGCGCGGTCGGCCCCACGACGATCTCGCCGGCGAGGGGGGCACGGCGTCCCGCCAGCACGTCGAGCAGCGTCGACTTGCCGCTGCCGTTGGCACCGACGATGCCGAGGCGGTCGCGGCGGTCCAACAGCAGATCGAGCCCTTCGACGAGCGGCTCGGCACCCTCGAACCCGACCGTGACGTCGTGCAGTTCGATGACCTGGTCGCCGAGCCGGGGAGTGCCCTTGTGCAGTTGGGCGAGGTCGAGGTCGCCTTCGCGCGCCGCCGCCTGGGGGCCACCCTCGATCAGTTCGTTCGCCCGGTCGATGCGGGACCGACTCTTGCGGGTCCGGGCCTTGGCTCCTCGTCGCAGCCACGCGAGCTCGCGTCGAGCCAGGTTGCGGCGTGTCGACTCCGATGCCGCCGCCCGTTCCTCTCGAGCGGCCCGCCCCTCGAGATAGCCGGCGTAGCCACCGTCGTGGAGATACGCCGACCCGCGGTCGAGCTCGAGGATCCTGGTGGTGAGGGCGTCGAGCACTGCTCGGTCGTGGGTGACGAGGACCAGTCCGCCCCGGAATGCCGACAGCTCGTTCTCCAGCCATTCGATGGCATCGACGTCGAGATGGTTGGTCGGCTCGTCGAGCACCAGCAGGTCGGCGTCGGCCACGACGGCTTGGGCGAGCGCGACGCGCTTCTCCTGGCCACCCGAGAGTTCGGCGGTCGATCGGTCCATGAGGTCGCCCACGCCGAGACGATCGAGCGCGGCCTCGCCGCGCCAACCGGCGCCAACCGCGTCGCGCACCGTTCCGGGCACCAGGCGGGTGACCTGGTCGACCACGGCGATCGAGACCTCGCGGCCCCGACGGATCGTTCCACCCTCGGGCTCGCGTGTTCCGGCGATGACCGAGAGCAGCGTGGACTTGCCGGTACCGTTGATCCCGACAACCCCCAGTCGGTCGCCGGCCGACACGGTCACCGACACGTCGCTGAAGAGCGACCGGTTCGGACGACTCATGCTGACTCGATCGAGGTCGACAAGGATCACGTGGCGCAGACTAAGCCTCCGACGGACGAACCCGATCACCACCGAGGCGATCACCACCCCGTGATCGCCGCGCTCCACGAGCGCGAGCCGTGGGCGCCGCGCCCGTTCACCCGCACGATCAGCGCGGTCAGCGGCGGCACCCGCGCCGTTGCAGCCCAGGTCAACCCGCGCGAAGCGGAGTGGCGCGAGATCGCCCAGTCGGCACTCACCGGAAGTCACCCGGTCTGGGTCGTACTCGGCGACTCCATCGCCCAGGGCGTCGGCGCGACGTCGCTGTCGCGGAGCTGGGTCGCACGTATCGCCGGCGGTCTCGCTGCGGACGGCCGCCCGCACGGGATCATCAATCTCAGCCGCTCCGGCGCCCGCAGCCATCAGGTCCGACGCGATCAGCTGCCGCTGCTCGAGCAGCTCGAACAGACGCCGAGCCTCGTCACCTGCGGGGTCGGATCCAACGACCTCATGCGCAACCCACACCCCCCGTCGGTTTCGGCCCGCGTCAACGAGTTGATCGACGAACTCCCCACCCACGCGATCGTGTCGACCCTCCCGGCGCCGTCCGTGAGCCCTTCGGGGCGATGGGTCAACCGATCGGTACGGCGCACGGCTGCGCGTCGGGGCATCGCGGTCGCCGATGTGGTCCCCCACCTCGTGACCGGTCGGCGGGGCTGGGCATCGGACCGGTTCCACCCGAGCGACGCGGGCTACGGCGCGTGGGTCGCCGCCTACTGCGAGGTGCTCGACCTGGATCCGGAGTCGATCCCCGACGAGTACGACCCTCGGGCCGACTGACGGCGGCGTCGACCGCTATCGTCGCCGCCATGACTACCCACGACACCGTCTCCTTCGAGATCGCCGACGATCTCGCCGTGATCCGCATCGATGACGGCAAAGCCAACGCCCTCGGCCACGCGACGATGGACGGCATCAACGCCGCCCTCGACGCCGCCGCCGACGCCAAGGCTGTCGTGCTGTTCGGACGCGAGGGGAAGTTCAGCGCCGGTTTCGACCTCACCGTGATGAAGGAGGGGCCCGAGGCGGCCCAGGCGATGGTCAGGAAGGGCGCCGAGTTGTGCCTGCGGCTCTACGGCTTCCCTGCCCCCGTGCTCGCCGGCTCCGACGGCCACGCCCTCGCCGCCGGCGCCGTCGTGTTGCTGTCGTGCGACGTGCGCATCGCCACCGACTCCCCCGGAAAGGTCGGCCTCCCCGAGACCACCATCGGTATGCCGCTGCCGATCTTCGCCACGGAACTCGCTCGTGAGCGGCTGTCCCGGCGTCACTTCACCGCGGCGACCCTGCTCGGCACCGTGTACTCCCCGACCGACGCCGTCGACGTCGGCTTTCTCGACCGAGTCGTCCCCGCAGCCGAGATGGAGTCGACCGTGCTCGAGCTCGCGCGGGGGCATGCCGACGCGCTGAGCCCGTCGGGGTTCGCAAGGACCCGCAAGAACGCTCGCCAGGCGATGATCGATCTGGCCCATCGGTCGCTCGACGAAGACATGTCGGCGTTCACGGTCAAGCCATGACGGGAAGAAACCCGACGTTCAACCGGTTCTGGTCGGCATGAACGACGCGAAGATCACCGGGGTCGACTTCTACTGGCGTCCGGGGTGTGGCTTCTGCATGATGCTCGACCGCAGCCTGAGCAAGCAGGGAGTCCCCATGCACAAGCACAACATCTGGGACAACCCGGCCGATGCCGCCACCGTGCGCCAGTGGGCCAACGGCAACGAAACGGTCCCGACCGTGGTCGTCGACGGGGTCGGCCTCGTCAACCCGTCGGCCGACGACGTGATCACGGTGTTGTCGGAGAAGGCTCCGCACCTCGTGCCCGACGGGTGGGAGCCACCACGCCCCGGCCGTGTCGCCGGCGCCGCCCGCCGCCTTCTCGGCGGCTGAGCATCACCTCCGGCTACCGCAGGTGGTAGCCGCACTCGGGCCACGGCGCGTCCCCGCGGCGGGCGTAGAGCTCTCGAGCGCGGGCGTCCTGTTCTGCGGGAGGAGCGGCCGCCGGATCGCCGGTGCCGCCGACCGTCTGCCAGGTCGCGTAGTCGAACTGGTACGCACCGCGATACGCACCCGTCGGCGAGGTCGCCCGATAGTTGTTCGTCGACTCGCAGAACCGCAGCATCTCCCACTTGTCGGCCGGCGCGATGCCGTAGGGGCCTTCCTTCATGGCGATCGCGGCGCGGTCCCAGGCGTCGGCGAGCGGTTGGAGCTCACGGGTCTCGGCGATGCGGGGCTCGATCGCCGCGATCTCGAGCTCGAGCGAGGCGATCTCGGCACGGAGCCGTTCCGCGTTCTCGATGCTCTCGCGCACTTCGTCGCTGGCCTCGGCCTCCAGGTCCCGGAGGCGTTCCAGGGCCTCGTGCGACGAACCGGCATGGTTGCGCAGCAGGTGTCGACGCCAGCTCAGATCCGAGACCGAGGTGACGTTGACGAGGAACTGCAGCTCCCCCATGTCGCCGCCGGAGACGAAGGCACGCACCGCCACGGTTCGCAGGTGGTCGGTCGCCGCTTCGATCTGTGAAGCCAACCGCCGCTGATCGTCGTCGAAGCGACCCCGCTCCTCGAGGACGGCAGCGAGATCCGACTCGGCTCCGCTGAGCGCCGTCAGGAGTCCGTCGCGCTCGTCCGAGAGTCGACTGATCTCCTGCCGTACCGCTTCGCCGGTGGGAATGCCGTTGCGCAGCTCCTCGATCTCGTCGGCCGAGGCGAACGAACCGAACCCGAGCAGGGTGGCGACGGCGGAGGCGACGAGCAGCCCACCGAGCCAGCGGTGTCGACGACGGGGAAGCGAGAGCGAATGCATGACGGAAGACCCGTGGGCGGACACGCGTGCGCGCCGACGGACGTCGGATCGCACTCCACCCGGAGGACCCGAGGACCCTAGCCACATCGACGCTCCGAACGAAAGCCGCGGCCACGCTCGGTAGCCTCGGGCGTGTGACGGATTTCGATGCCGTGTTGGTGGTGTCGTTCGGGGGCCCCGAGGGTCCCGACGACGTGGTCCCGTTTCTGCGCAACGTGACCCGTGGTCGCGACATCCCCGACGAACGGCTCGCCGTCGTGGGCGCGCACTATGCGCACTTCGACGGGATCTCGCCGATCAACGAGCAGTGCCGACGCCTCGTCGCCGCGCTCGACGAGGAGCTCCGCCGGTCGGGCGACCCCCTTCCCGTGTACTGGGGCAATCGCAACTGGCATCCGTACCTGGCGGCGACGGTGCAGCAGATGGCCGACGACGGGGTGACCCGAGCGCTGGCGATCGTCACCAGCGCCTACAGCTCGCACTCCGGTTGTCGCCAGTACCTCGACGACATCGAGAAGGCCAGGGCGCAGGTGGGTGCGTCGGCGCCGGTCATCGAGAAGGTGCGGCACTATTTCGACCACCCGGGTTTCGTGGAACCGTTCCGCGACGGGGTCCGCACGGCGATCGATCGGCTCGGCCGGGCCACGCCGCTGGTGTTCACCGCGCACTCGATCCCCACCGCGATGGCGGCAACGTCGGACTACGAAGCACAGCTGCGGGCAACGGCCGAATTGGTCGCGTCGGCCGCACCGGAGTCTTCTTGGACGCTCGCGTGGCAGAGCCGATCGGGACCGCCGACCGTCCCCTGGCTCGAACCCGACATCAACGACCATCTGCGCGACCTCGCCGCGCACGGAACCGATGCCGCCGTCATCGTCCCGATCGGGTTCGTCTCCGACCACATGGAGGTGGTCTGGGACCTCGACACCGAAGCCCGGGCGACGGCCGACGAGCTGGGGATTCGTATCGAGCGGGCGGCGACGCCGGGTACGGGCCCCGATCCCCGCTTCGTCGCCATGTGGGCCGAACTCGTCGCCGAGCGGCTCCACGCGTCTCCCCGGCGGGCGCTCAGCGCACTTCCCGAGCGTCCGAATCCCTGTGCCGAAGGATGCTGCCCCTCGGGTCGCCCGTCCGGGCGATGACCCACCTGTGCTGATCGCGCGGCAAGCGGGGGATCCACCGCTCCCCGCGCGAGGATTCCTATCCTCTCCACAGAGTTGTCCACAGGCTGCTTTGGGGAGGCACCGGGTGAACCACACCAGGATCGCGGCAGAGGCGTTGCGCTACCGCCTCAACCTCGTGCGTCGGCCGCTGGTCGACGACAGCGCCTGGGACCTCGACCAGATGGCCGGCCAGTCCGTGAGCGCCGCCGACCCCCGCGTCGACAGCGCGATCCGCCGGATCGCCACGGCATGGGTGCGGGCCGGCCTTCCTCCCGAAGCCCTCTGCGAGCCCTGGACCGGCGACGGCGTCGACGCCATGTTCCACCGTTCGCCCGAACTGGTCGACGCGCTCGACGACATCGTGCGCGTCGCGACGCGCTCGCTCGCCGCCTGATTCAGTCGTCGTTGGTCTCGCGCAGGGGAAGCTGCGGAATCGTCAACGCCGCGATCAGCGAGAGCACGCCGCCCCATGCGGCGATCGTGAACACGTCGGTGACCGCGAGGCGGAACGCATCCGCCACCAGCGCCTCGATCTCGGGTTCGAGTCCGCGGATGACATCGATGTCGCCGCGTAGATCGTCGATGTCGAGCCCGGCGAGACGCTCGCTCGGCACCAACCGCTCCAGATGGTGCGACAGCCGCCCGACGAAAAGTGCGCCGGCGATGGCGACGCCGAAGGCCTGTCCCGTGTTGCGCGAGAACATCGCCATTGCCGACACCACCCCCACATCACGGTGCGGCACGGCGTTCTGCATCGACAGCATGAACACCGGGGACCCGGCGCCCATCCCGAGGCCGAGGAGGCCCGTGCCGATCCACACCACCGTGGTCGCGGGGTCGGGACCGAGCGACGACAGCACGAAGTAGCCGGCGGCGAACACCGCCGACCCGAGGGCGGGCCAGATCCGATAGTGCCCGGTTCGCACCACCAGCCGGCCGACGATCGTGCTCGTGATCGCGATGCCGAGAGTCGTGGGGAGCAGGGCGAGCCCCGCGGCGGTACTCCCGACGCCGGTGACCACCTGCAGCATCAACGGCAGGAAGGCGACCGCCATGAAGTTCACGGTGCCGATGAGGAAGGTCGTCGCCGCGCTGGCCCGAACCACCGGGATGCGCAGCAGCGAGAGGGGCATCACCGGATCGACGGAGCGGAGCTCCTGCAGCACGAATCCGACCAGGAGGGCCGCACCGCCCACGAGTCCGACGAGCACGACCGGATCGCTCCACTCGAGCAGGTCCCCGGCAACCGACACCGAGAACACGAGGGCGCCGTACGACACCACGAGCAGGACCGCGCCCGGGAGGTCGAACGAGCGCACCTCCCCCGTGGACCGACTCGGGAACGCGTCGCGCACGAACCAGATCGACATCAGCCCGAACGGCAGGTTGACGAGGAAGATCCATCGCCAGCTCGCGTGCTCGGCGAGCGCGCCACCGAAGACCGGGCCGAGGAACGACGCGATGGTCCAGACCGTCGGTGTGATCCACGAATAACGCCCCCGCTCCCGAGGAGGCACGAGATCGGCGACGACGGCATGGGTCTGGCTGAGGATGCCGCCACCTCCGAGACCCTGTGCGATGCGGCTGATCACCAGCACGGGGAAGGACCATGCGAACCCCGCCAACATCGACGCCAACGTGAAGACCGTGACCGACGACAGGAACACGGTACGCCGCCCGTGCAGGTCACCGAGCTTCCCGTAGACGGGCACCGACACCACCAGCGCGAGCTGGTAGGCGACGAAGAGCCACGCCACCTGGTCGAGCCGTCCGAGGTCTCCGGCGATCTCGGGCGCGGCGGCGCCGAGCGCCATGAGGTCGAGCGCGGGAAGCGCCATGGCCAAGATGAGGCCGGCGAGGACGCGTCGGTTCACGGGTTCGGTCGGTTCATCGGGTCAGGCGATCGTGTGACGGGGCAGGAGCACGCGCACGAGTGCACCACCTTCCGGCCGATTCGTCACTTCGATGCGTCCACCGTGGGACTCGACGATGCGCTTCGCGATGGCGAGCCCGAGCCCACTCGAGCCCCCGGTGTCGCCGCGACGGAACCGATCGAACACGTGGGGAAGGATCTCGGGGTCGAAGCCGGGCCCGTCGTCGACGACGTCGAGCACCGCCCACCTCTCGTAGGGCGAGGTGGTGAGCCACACGTGCGACGCCCTCGCGACGGCGTTGCGGGTCAGCGTCTCGAGCACCTGGCGGACCAACCCGTAGTCGGCCTCGACCACGAGCGCCTCTCCGGGCATCGCCTCGATCACCGTGTGGTCCGCTCGGATCGCGGCGGCGACCTCCTCGGTCAGGAGATCGAGCCGAAGGGGCGCCAGCCGGGGCTTCGCCTGGCCCGCCTCGAGCCGGGCCAGCTCGAGAAGCTCGGCCACGCCGGTTCCCGCCCGCTCTGCGGCGGCGCGGATCTCTTCGAGCGACCGCCGGTAGTCATCACCGTCGCGGGGCCGAGACAGCGTGTGACTGGCCGACGCCTGGATCACGGCGAGGGGGGTGCGCAGCTCGTGAGCCGCGTCGGCGATGAAGTCGCGCTGTTGCTGTTGCGCCGAACGTGCCGGACGCAACGACCGCCCCGCCACCCAGTACCCGGCGACGGCCGCCACGGCGGTGGACCCGATCGCCGCCAGCCAGATGCGCAGCCGCGTCGATGACGCATCGCTGTCGAACTCGGTGAGATCGAGGGCGGTGACGAGGGTGCGGGCGCCATCGTCGCCGAGGGGCACCGCGTACGACAGATAGGTGACACCGGCGAAGTCGAACCGTCCGAAGCTGGGCCAGCCGTAGGCCTCTTCGGCGATCGTGTTGAGCGGCGGCTCGACCCACACGTCCCCGAGGGGATCGTTCCAGCCTTCGTCCACGCTGACGATCCATGTGTTGCCCGGGGCCGAACCCTCGGGTGGGTCGAAGTTCTGCAGCCCCAGTTCCTGCACGACCCGCTCCGCCTGCCGTTCGGCCGAGTCGTAGATGCTGTCGGTGGCGGTTCGGACCGCGTACCAACTGATCGCCCCGACGGCGACGGCCGAGAGCAGCCCGTAGATGATCGCGAGGTGGAGTCGGGTGCGATGGAGGTTCACGGGGCGGCGTCGGGGTCGGGGCGGGCGTCGCGGGGCGGATCACCGATGCGGTAGCCGGCGCCCCGGACCGTGGTGAGCGGGTCGGGGCCATCAGGGCTCGCGAGCTTGCGACGAAGGTTCGCGATGTGGACATCGACCACGTTGGAGAGGCCGTCGTAGTTCGCGTCCCAGACGTGTTCGAGGAGCTGTTCCCGGGTCACCACCTCACCGGGATGGCGCAGCAGGAACTCGAGGAGGGCGAACTCTCGGGCGGTGAGCGGCACGGTGACGGCGCCACGCCAGGCGACACGCGATGCAGGATCGAGGCGCACGTCGGCCACCTCGAGAACCGGCCGGTGTGCCTCGGGTGGGCGGCGCAGCAGGGCGCGGATCCGGGCCGTCAGCTCCGGGTAGTCGAACGGCTTGGTGAGGTAGTCGTCGGCGCCGGCGTCGAGACCCGAGACCTTGTCGGACAGACCGTCACGAGCGGTCAACACGAGGACCGGCAGATGCCGACCGCTGGCCCGGATCTCCCGACAGAGGTCGAGTCCGCTCCCGTCGGGAAGGCCGAGATCGAGGATCAGCAGGTCGTAGTCGTTCACGTCCAGCTGGAAACGGGCGTCGAGGAGCGTCGCCGCCGCGTCGACCGCGTAGCCGTCCTCGCGCAGGCCCCGCTCGACCACCGCCGACAGCGACGTGTCGTCTTCCACGAGGAGCAGGCGCATCGTCCCAGTCTGGCCCGGGATTCGTGAAGGTGACGTGAAGGCCGGCTTCATGTTCGCTCCATGCAGTCATCCGTACGGTCTGCTCCATGGAACGACACGAGGCCGTGGCCCACCTTCTTCGCCGCACCACCTTCGGGCCCCGGCCGGGTCAGGTCGAGCGACTGGTCGATCGCGATCTCGACGACGTGATCACCGAGATCGTCGACGACCGGGGCGATCGGGCAGAGGGTGCGGCCGCGCCTGATCTCGACGCCGACGACGAGCTCGTCGTCTGGTGGCTCAATCGACTCCGCGATCCACGCGCCGGCCTCCACGAACGCATGGTCTGGTACTGGCACGGCCACTTCACCACGAGTCTGGCCCAGGTCACGGCCGACATGATGTGGCAGCAGCACCTGCGGATCCGTCGCCACGCGCTCGGCAACTTCCGTGACCTCACACGCGAACTGCTCACGGACGCGGCCATGCTCGTGTACCTCGACGGGTCCGGATCCCGAGGCGAGGAGCCCAACGAGAACCTCGCCCGGGAGCTGATGGAACTCTTCACGCTCGGCGTCGGCAACTACACCGAGGACGACGTCAAGGCCGCGGCGCGGGCGCTCTCCGGATACTGGGTCGACTGGGAGACCGCCGAAGTCCACTTCGAGGCGGCCGATCACTACGACCGCCCCGTCCGCTTCCTCGGCGAGCGGGCCCACTACGACGTCGACCGCGTCGTCGAGGCGCTCCTGGACCAGCCGGCCTGTGCCCGCCACGTGGCGGGACGTCTGCATCGGCACCTGGTGGGACTCGATGCCGAGCCGGCGCAGCTCGACCGACTCGCCGCGGTCTTTCGTGCGCACGATCTCGAGATCACGCCCCTCGTCGAGGCGATCCTGCGGTCGGACGCGTTCGCGGGGGCGAGGCGGACACGCACTCGCCAGCCGATCGAATGGCTCGTGGCCGCCCTCCCGGCCCTCGGCGCCGACGATGCCGAGATCGATGTGTGGTCGCTCTCGGTGGCCGGACAGCTCCCCTTCCACCCTCCGAACGTCGCCGGTTGGCCCGACGGTGACCGGTGGGTCGACGGCAGCCAGGTCCTGAACCGGATCAACCGGGTACTCGACCTCGGATGGCAGGAGGCGATCGACCTCGAGGTGGAGCCCGATGTCGACACCGTCCTCGCCCGATGCGGCATCTGGGACGTCTCCCCGACCACCCGTGCCGTGCTCGACGACGCGATCCGGCGACAGTCCGAATACGACCGCGGCCTCGAACTGCTCTTCGCACTGACCCTGACGTCCCCCGAGTTCGCACTGGCATGAGCATCACCGCACCCCCTCCCACCACGACCGACGGACCGTCGCGCCGACAGGTGCTCGGCCTCCTCGGCGCCGGGGGCGTGGTCGCCGCCGCGTCGGGCTACGGGGCGCTCCGCAGCATCGGTTCCGACGCCGCCGGCGGTGTCGCGACGCCTGCCGCGCTCGCAGCCCGTGGTCCCGCGCCCGACCGAGCCCCGCTCCCCGCCGGTGCCGTCGAGGGCCGCATGCTCGTCGTCATCGAGCTGAACGGTGGGAACGACGGGTTGGCCACCGTCGTGCCGGAGTCTGGTCGACTTCGGGATCTCCGACGCGGTCTGCTGCCCGACGATGTGGCGCTGACCGACTTCGTCCCCGGCACCCAGCTCCACCCGGGGCTCTCGCCGGTACGCGAACGCGGCATCGCCGTCCTCCAGGGAGTGGGTACGGCCGACCCCGACGGATCCCATTTCGAGATGGAGCGGCGATGGTGGGCCGGCGACGGCACCGGGGCCGGCCGCCGTACCACCGGATTCCTGGGTCGCCTGTGCGACGTCCTCGCTCCCGCCGCCAGCGTCGCCGGCGTGTCGCTCGGCGCCGGAGCGACCCCGGCGCTGATCGCCGACCATGCAACCACCATCGGCCTGCCCGACCCGGGGGCGGCATGGTTCCTGACAGACGACGACGATCCCTGGTACGCCAACCTGCGGCACGGGCTGCGTTCACTCGGGTCCCCGACGAACGGGGAACTGCCACGGGTCCAGCGGGCCCGTCGGGGGCTGGGTGACGCATTGTCGTTCGCCGACGTGGTGCGGTCGATCGACGACGAGACGGACCGCGGCTTCCCCGAGACGAACCTCGGGCGACAACTCCGCCTCGCCGGCGGTCTTCTCGACAGCGACATCGGGCTTCGCGTCGTCCACGTCCCGTTCGGCGGGTTCGACACCCATGGTGATCAACTCGGCGAGCACGGCCGCCTCATGGACGAGCTCGGTGGCGCCGTCGCGGCGCTACTGGACGATCTCGCGACACGCGACCTGGGCGACCGGGTGCTGATCGCCACGACGAGCGAGTTCGGTCGACGACCGGAGCAGAACGGGAGCGGAACCGACCACGGCACCGCCGGTCCGGCCCTACTCTGCGGGCCAGTCGTTCCGGGGCTCCACGGCGACGCTCCCTCGCTCGACCGTCTCGACGACGACGGCAACCTGCTCGCGACGACGATGCTCGAGGACTACTACGCCACGTTGGCGGAGTCGTGGTTCGGCGTCCCCGCCCGGGACGTACTCCCCACCGCGGCGACCCCGGCACCCGAGATCATCGCTGTCTGAACCTGCGCATGGCCGCTGAGGGGCTGCGTTGGCTACGTTGTGGCTGTGGCTGTACTCGCGGTGGTCAATCAAAAGGGCGGCGTCGGCAAGACGACCGTGGCGCTCGGCCTGGCCGCGACCGCCTGGTCGCGAGGACTCGATGCCCTCGTCATCGACCTCGATCCGCAGGGAAACGCCACCACCGGTCTCGGTGTCTGGGACCCACCCTTCAGCGTCGACCAGGCACTGGCCGAGGAACGTCCCGGCTCGATCGCCGGCCTCCGCGTCACCTCCGGATGGCCGACCGAGGGCGGCCGCCCGCCGTCGGTGGTACCGGCAACACCGGCGCTCGCCGCCCGCGAGCCGCAGCTGTTGACCGATCCGATCGGCGCCAACGACCGGTTGGCCGTTGCCCTCGAGGGCATACAACACGACGTGGTGATCATCGACTGCCCGCCGTCGCTCGGCCTGCTCACCGTCAACGGGCTCTTCGCCGCCGACCGGGCCCTGATCGTGACCGAACCCGGCGCCTGGGCCTCCGACGGTGTCGGACAGATCCTGCGCACGATCGAGCGGATCGCGGCGCGCCGCACGACGCCGCTCACGGTCGCCGGTGTCGCCGTCAACCGGCTGGGCCGCACCCGCGACGCCCGCTACTGGGACGAACAGCTCCGCGCCGACCATGGCGACATCGTCCTGCCCGCCGTCCATCTCCGCGCCGCAGTGCCCGAGGCATCGGCTGGATCGCTGCCGATCCACGCGCTCGGCCTGCGCCCCGGCGCGCAGGAAGCGGCCGCAGAATTCGACCAGCTGTTCGATCTGGTCCTGCCGATGGAGGTTGCCCATGGCGTATGACCCGCAGGCCACTCGCCGACGCCCCAAGCCCGAGGCCGACGACACCGCACCGGTCGACGCGTTGCTCGGCGCACCAACCCCGCCGACGACGGCCGAGGTCGTCGACGATCCCCCGCCCACACCGGCGGTCACCCCGGCGCCCGCCGACCCGATCTCCGACAAGCTCGTCATCAGCTCCGGTCTCGCCACGGCCATCGGCGGCCTTGCCGCACTCTTGGCGCTGCGCCACCTCTGGAGGCGCCGCCGCAAGGGCGACGACGAGTAGCAGGTCCGACGCGGTGCGGGCGAGCTTCAGCCGGCCGCTTCGAGATAGGCGGCTTCCTGCGCGGCCTTGGCCCGGTTGCGCTTCTCGACGGCCTTCGCGCCTTCGGGGCAACGATCGAGGTAGGGACACCAGCCACAGAGCGGCCCGGTGCGCGGCTCGAACTCGTCGGTCTCACACGCCGTCGTGATGCCGGCCCAGGTGCCGGCCAGCTTCTCGGTCACGACGTCGAGCTCCTTGCGGGTGACATCGATCCCCACCGGACGCTGCCCGAGATAGAGCAGCCGGGCACGGACCGGCATCTCGCCGGTGTCGGCCTCGACTGCGGCCGCGTAGAGCAGGACCTGGTCGAGACGAGGACGCCGGAACCTCGGCGACGGTGCCCTTCCGGACTTGTAGTCGGTCACCACGAGACCGTCGCCCTCACGTTCGAGCCGATCGACGATGCCGCGGAACGGCACGCCGGCGAGATCGGCCTCGATGTCGCGCTCCGTGGCGGCGACATCGACCGTTGTGGGGTCTTCGAGCTTCCACAGCCCCTCGATCGCCTGCCACGCCTTCCATCGGAAATGCCGACCCTTCGCCTCGTCGTAGCCGAGGGCGGCGTAGTCGGGCGCGGCCTCGGTCTCGGGCCACTCCTCGCGAGCGATGGCCTTCGCCGCATCGGGAGTGCGCTCGGCGGGTGGACGCTGCATCAGCAGCTCCAGTACCCGATGCGCGAAGCTCCCGGCCAACGCCGCCTCGCCGGGCGGGTCGGGCAGGCGGTCGACATAGCGATGGCGCCAACGCCGCGGGCATTGCTCGAAGGTTCCCGCACCCGACGGCGACAGGCGCGGCGGCGGAGTAGGGACGCCGACCTCACGTACACCGCCCTCGAGATCGAGCGACACGGGCTCGACGGGATCGGCGAGACCGATGGCGTCGGGGTCGAGTTCCATGCCTGTAGTTCTACCCCACGGGTGTGACAGCTGCGTCGTTACCCTGATGGGCATGTCTCGTCCCGCCGAAGCCAGAGAGCTCGCGGTGGCGCTGAAGGAACGCATCGCGCGCCACAATGCGCCGATCTTCGCAGCAGCGATCGCCTTCTTCGCCTTTCTGGCCCTGATTCCGGCCCTCACCGCCGTCATCGGTGTCTACGGACTGGTCGCCGACCCCAACGACGTCACCCGCCAGATCACCGACGCACTCTCGGGCGCGCCGGAATCGACCCGGACGTTCCTGGTCGAGCAGATGACCGGCATCGCGGCAGGCAGCTCCGGGGCGCTGGGGTTCAGTGTTGCCGTCAGCCTCGCCCTCGCCCTGTTCAGCGCCTCCGGTGCCGTCGCGAACCTCATGAAGTCTCTCAACGTCGCCTACGACCTCGAGGAGACCCGCAAGCCCTGGACCCTGCGTGGCGTCGCCCTCATTCTCATGATCGGCGGCATCGTCGTACTCGGTGTCGTCATGTTCCTCATGGCCGTGCTGCCGCCGCTGCTCGCGACATGGGGGCTCGGCGATCTCGCCCGCTTCAGCCTCAACACGTTGCGCTATCCCATTCTCGGTCTGGTCATGGCGGCGAGCCTGTCACTGCTCTACCGCCTCGGCCCCGATCACGGCGGCAACGACCGCCCGCTGTCACCGCGTCTGTTCAGCGCCGGCGGGCTCGTGGCGACCGTCCTGTTCGTCGTCCTGTCCGGCCTGTTCAGCTTCTACACGGCCAACCTCGGCAGCTACGGCGAGACCTACGGTCCGCTCGCCACCATCATCGTGCTCCTCCTCTGGTTCCAGCTCTCCGCCCTGTCGGTCATCATCGGCGCGGAGCTCGACGCGGAGCTCTCCGAGCGCGAATGGCGGGCGCGAACCGGGCTCGAAGACCCGCACACCGCGGCGACCGAAGGCGGCGAGGCGGCGGGCGCCCTCGTGGCCGCGATGACCGCCCACGATGTCGACGCGGTCCTCGCCCAATGGCACCGGCGGGGCGTGCACCGCCACCCGTTGTTCGGTGAGCTCGCGGTGCCGGCCGGGCTCCGCGAGCACCTGACCGCGCTCTTCGGCGCGCTGCCCGACCTCGAGTTCGACATCGGGTCGACGAGCGCCACGCCGACGACGGCGACCGTCCGGTACCGCATGACCGGCACCTTCACCGGGACTCCGTGGGCGGGGACGCAACCGAACGGGCGTGGCCTCGACATCGACGTCGTCGTGTTCCTGAGCCTCGAGGACGGGTTCATCGTCGAGGTCGACGAACTCTTCGACTCCGCGGCCGTCGCCGATCAGCTGGGGTTCCGACCGGGCGACACGTCACCGACGGCCCGGATCGTGCGCGGGCTCGGCCGGCTCCGGGCCCGGATCGGTCGCTGAGCGACCACCGGGGTCGGCCGGCGGGTCAGATGTCGAGCGTGGTGGCGTCGACCAGAGCGGAGTTCTTGACCAGGAAGTCGCGGCGCACACTGACGTCGTTGCCCATCAAGACGTCGAACATCCTCGCCGCATCGGCGGCTTCCTTGGCGTCGTCCATCGTGAGCCGGCGCAACGTGCGGGTCGACGGATCGAGTGCGCAATGGCGCAACTCGTCGACGTTCATCTCGCCCAGGCCCTTGAAGCGCTGCCACTTCACGTTCTCGCGCTTGCGGTTGCCCTTGCAGAGCTCGTCGGTGACGGCTTCCTTCTCCTCGTCGGAGTAGACGCGATACACCTCGTCGCCGATCTTGGTGGTGAACAGCGGGGGCTGAGCGGCGAACACCCTGCCCGCCTCGAGCATGGGCAGCATGTACTGGTGGATCAGGGTGAGCAGGAGACAGCGGATGTGGCTGCCGTCGACGTCGGCGTCGCAGAGGATGACGATGCGGCCGTAGCGAGCGTCGTCGAGATTGAACTCCTTGCCCGCCCCGGCACCCATCGCGGTGAAGAGCGCCTGGGCCTCGGCGTTGTCGAGCACCTGTTTCTGGCTCGCCTTGGCTGCGTTGACGACCTTGCCCCGCAGCGGGAGGATCGCCATCGTCTCGGAGTCACGGCCCCGCTTGGCCGGACCGGCGGCGGAATCGCCCTCGACCAGGATCAGCTCGGCGTCGGGCCCGTGGATGCGACAGTCGGCCAGCTTCTCGGGCATCCCGGTCGACCCGAGGCTCGCGGCCTTGCGCTTGTTCTCGAGCAGCGTCTTCGACTCGACCCGGTTCTGGATGGCGGTCGCCAGCTTGTCGGCGATGGCCTTGACGTGGGTCCGCGGACCGCCGCCGGGTTCGAACCATTCCTTGAGCTGCTCGTAGACGACGCGTGAGACGATGCCCTCGATGGCCGGGGTTCCGAGCTCCTGCTTGGTCTGTCCGCGGAACTGCGGCTCCGGGAAGGTCACCTTCACCGCCGCGACCAGGCCCTCCTGCACGTCCTCCTTGGTGGCCTTGTGCTTGTCCTGCTTCGCCAGCTTCGCCAGTTTCCGGTTGTCCTTCAGCACCACACTGTTGACGACCCGGGTGAGTGCCTTGTCGAAGCCCGCTCGATGGGTTCCGCCCTGGCTGGTGGGGATCGTGTTGACGAACGTGACGACCTCGGACTCGTAGCCCTTGACCCAGCGCAGGGCGACGTCGACCGTGCACTCACGCTCGACATCGGTCATCTTTCCGTTGACCGGCACCTTCTCGGTGAAGGTGTCGATGCCGTTGCAGGTGATGATCTGGCTCACGCTCTCGCCGATGGCCAGATGGTCGACCAGGTCGGCCAGACCGCCGCGCGACACGAACGAGAACGGCTCCTTGCGGCCGCCGGTTCGCTTGTCGGTGATGGAGACCTTCATCCCCGGCACCAGGAAGCACGCCTGTGTCACCCGCTCACAGATCTCGTCGACGTCGATGACGGCCTCGGGGTCGAAGATGTCGAAGTCGGGCCAGAACCGGACCCGGGTGCCGGTCTTGTTGGGGGAGATCCGCTTGATCTTCTCGAGCGTGTGACCGGCCTTGAACTTGGACCCGGTGAACTGGCCGGCGATGCGCTCGGAGAACCCGAGCACATGGGTGGCTCCGTCGCGGTCGACCTCGGCGATGAGCTTCTCCGCCAGGGCGTTGACGACCGATGCACCCACGCCGTGGAGGCCGCCCGACGACGAATAGGCCCCGCCGCCGAACTTGCCGCCGGCGTGCAACTCGGTGAAGACGACCTCGAGCGCCGACACCTTTCGCTTGGTGTGGAGGTCGATCGGGATCCCGCGACCGTTGTCGCTCACCTCGATCGACTTGTCGCGGTGCAGGGTGACATCGACCTTGTCGGCATGGCCGGCGGCAGCCTCGTCGACGGCATTGTCGATGAGCTCCCACACCAGGTGCATCAGCCCCTCCGAGCCGGTCCCCCCGATGTACATGCCCGGCCGCTTTCGCACCGCCTCGAGACCCTCGAGGGTCTGGATGGCGTCGGCGTCGTAGCCGGTGGACTTCTTTGCAGCCAAGGGATTCTCCGGGTCGCGCGCGGGCGAAGGTGGTCAGGGGCCGACCGTAGCGCCACCCGGTGACAGTTCCGGGTCTCTCCCGCTGATGGCCGCGCCGGCCGGGGTCAGAACTCGTCGAAGCGACGCTGCGACGCCTCGTCGAACGAGGTCGCATCGGCCAGTTCGGTGCCGGCTCGCCATGCGGCCCGAGCGATCAGATGCACACCGGCGGGAATGGTGATGACGGCCAACACCGCCACGAGAGCGAGCTTGAGCACCTCGCCCAACTCGGTCAGACGGAATGCGGCGCCGAGCAGGATCACCAGCAAGCCCAGGGTCGACGCCTTGCCGGCAGCGTGCATTCGAGCGAAGACGTCGTCGAAGCGATGCAAGCCGACACCGGCCAACAGCACGAAGGCCGCACCGATGGCCATGAGCGCCGCGGAGATCACATCCATGAGCACCTCCCGGTCATGCCCGAGCTCCTCGTCGTTCGACGTATCGGGCCACCGTGATCGTGCCCACGAAACTCAACATGGTCACGACGACGAGCGCATCGAGGAAGGTCCCGTCGCCCGCCACTCCGGCGCCCGCTGCGACCCCGGCTGCCAACACCAGCAGGAGGGTGTCGGCCCCCAGCACCTTGTCGGGGAGCGAGCCGCCGCGACCGACCCTCACCAACGCGAGGATTCCGGCCAGTCCGAGCATCGCCAACGTCGCGTACTCGAGAACCTCGGTCATCGTGAGCCTCCGGTGACAGCGGCCAGCGCGAGCTTCTCGAGCTGGAGCACCTCGTCGCGCACCTCGTCGATGCCGCGAAGGTGCAGGACGTGGACGTAGAGCATGGTCGGTCGGTCGTCGGTGCCCTTGTCGATGTCGATGACCATCGTGCCGGGGGCGAGGATGATGGCATGGCTGACCAGCGTGATGACGACGGCGTCGTTCGATGCGAGCTCGACCGCGACGACGCCCTCGTTGATCCGGTTCTTCGGCGTCACGACTTCCCACGCGACCACGAGGTTGGCCCGCACGATCGAGCCCGCGGTGGCAGCGACGAACCGCAGGAGTGCGAGCGGCCGGACACGAAGGCGAGTCTCGTCCGCCGGCGGGAACAGCCAGACCACGGCACCCGCGACCAGCAGGCCCGACACGGTGTTCGCCACCGAGAGGTCGCGCCACAGCGCGACCCATGCGAGGGTCAGCCACAGCAGCAGTACGAGGCGGTGTCTCACGAGTTGCGAACCGCCTCGATGTAGTCGGCGGAATCCAGGAGCTGGACGGCCGCCCGCTCGGCGAGGTCGTAGACCGACCCACCGAAGACGGGAACGACGAGCGTGGCGAGAACCAGGGCGGCGGTGGCAGCAGTGGTGACACGGTCGATCGGCAGACGTCGATCCTCGGCGTCGGCTTCCGCCATCGCCGGGGTGGGGTCATCGGCGGTTCCCCAGAAGACACCGGCCCAGATCTTGGACATCGAGAAGATCGTGAGCAGCGAGGCCACGAGGGCGGCCGCGACCATCAGGTACTCCTCGGCCTCGAGCCCTGCGGTGATGACGGCCAGCTTGGCCAGGAAGCCGGAGAAGGGTGGCATGCCGGCGAGGCTCAGCGCCGGAATGGTGAACAGGATCGCGAAGATCGGGGCCCTGCGCACCAGACCGCCGAGTCGATGGAGCTGCCCGGTTCCCGTGGAGTCCTCGACCAACCCTCCGACCAGGAACAGCGCCGTCTTCACCGGGATGTGGTGCACCACGTAGAGGACGGCACCCGTGAGTCCGGCCACGGTTCCGATGGCGAGACCCATGACCATGTAGCCGACCTGGCTGATGATGTGGAAGCTGAGGATCCGCTTGATGTCGCTCTGCACGATGGCACCGACCACGCCGACGACCATGGTGAGGGTCGCCGCCATCACGAGAACCCATCGGGTGCTGTCGAGATCCAGGATGGTGGTGGCGCGGATGAGTGTGTAGATGCCGACCTTGGTCAGCAACCCGGCGAAGACCGCGGTGACCGCGACGGGTGCCGTCGGGTAGCTGTCGGGGAGCCAGAAGAAGAAGGGGAACAGCGCGGCCTTGATGGCGAAGACCGAGATCAGGAGGATCCCGAGCGCGGTCTGCGTCGACTGGGGGAGTTCGGCGTAGCGGGTGGCGAGTTCGGCCATGTTCACGGTGCCGGTGGCGCCGTAGATCAGCCCGACCGTCGACAGGAGCAATGTCGACGCCAACACGTTGATGACCACGTAGGTCATCCCCGACCGAACCTGCTCGGCGCCGGCGCCGAGCGTCAGCAGCACATAGCTGGCGATGAGCATGACCTCGAAGGCCACGAACAGGTTGAACAGGTCGCCGGTGAGGAACGAGAGCGAGACCCCCGCCGAGAGCACCAGGTACACGGGCTGACCGATCCGCGGACGCCCTTCGTCGGCCCCCTGTCCGATCGCGAACACCTGGACCGTGACGATGACCACGAGGCTGACCACCAGGAACATGGCCGCGGCGAGGTCGGCCACGAGCGTGATGCCGACCCCGGCGGGCCATGCGCCGATGGTCTGGGCCTGTACGCCGTCGGACTCCACGGCGACCAGCAGCGCGATCGCGGCGCCGAGCGCGGCGAGGTTGGCCCCCAACGCGATCAGTCGCTGGAGCATGAGCGAACGCATCGCGAGAATGGCGATGCCCGACGCGAACAGCGGGAGGATGACCGGAAGGACGACGACGTTCACGACTGCGCCTCGTCCCATTCGTCCCACGGCTCGTCGACGCTCGGATCCGGGTCCCGGAAGTGGCCCTCCTCGTCGGCCATCAGCGCGATACGGCGGTCTTCGACGTCGTCTTGGACCTCGTCGTCGTTCGTCCCCGTCCAGCTGCGATAGGCCAGCGCGAGAAGGAACGAGGTCATGCCGAAGCCGATCACGATCGCGGTCAGCGCGAAGGCCTGCGGGAGCGGGGCGGCGATGCCGGCGCCATCGTCACCCTTGCCCACGAGCGGCGGACGACCGGCCCGTCCGCCCACGGTGATCAGCAACAGGATGGCTCCATGGCTCAGGAGTCCGAACCCGAGCACGATGCGGGTGAGCGCCCGCTGGAGGATCAGGTAGGTCCCCGCGGCGAAGAGCCACGCGACGAGTACCGCCATCGCGATGCTCATGCGCCGACCTCCGCTCGAGCGTCGTCTCGGCCCGCGTCGGGCTCGCCGACCAGGACTTCGATGAGCGTGGCGACGACGCCGACGACGACCAGATAGATCCCGGTGTCGAACACCAGGGCCGAGGTCGTCTTGGCCGTGCCGAGGACCGGCAGATCGAGTTCCCACGTGTGGTGCTCGAGCAGCGCGTTGCCCAGGATCATGCTGGCCAGGGCGGTCCCGGTGACCAGAACCACGCCGATTCCCAGGAGATGCCCGGAGGGGACCGACAGGCGACTGCGCAGTAGCTCGCGGCCCGTGATCACACGGAGAACCAGCCCCACTCCGGCCACCAGCCCGGCGATGAAGCCACCACCGGGCTGATTGTGGCCCGCGAAATGGAGATACACCGAGAACAGGATGATCGTGTGGAAGACGGCGTTGAGCGTGGTGTCGAGCACCACGCTGGGTCGGCCGAGGACCAGCGGAGCGAACGACCTGGCGTTCCCGGTGGATGCAGCATCGGGGTCGCGGCGTCGACGTCCCCTGGTCACGGCGGTCACGACCGGGCCGCTCGACCGGACGAGCGAGACGACGCCGAGGCCGGCCACGACGAGCACGAGGGCCTCACCGACCGTGTCGAACCCACGGAAGTCGACCAGGGTGACGTTGACGATGTTGGAGCCGTCGGCCTCGGGGTAGCTGAGCGCCGTCAGCTGCGCGTCGACCGGCTCGGCGTCGCGGTCGGCGACGGCGGTGATCGTGAGCACGAACACGGTGACGCCGACGGCCGCAGCCACCAACGCCCGAAGACCGTTGGCACCCGAGATCGGCGGCGCCTTGAACCGAGCGGGGAGGTGACGCAACACGAACACATAGATGGCGACCGACACGGTCTCGACGAGGAGCTGGGTCAACGCCAGGTCGGGAGCTCCCTGGATCACGAACAGCGAGGCCGATCCGAGGCCGACGCCTCCCAGCAGCAGCACGGCGGCGAAGCGACGCTCCGAGAACGCGAGGAGCCCGGCCGCGAGCATCGTCGCGGCAACGACCGCGAACTGCAGGGGCGACTCCGCCACCACGCGATCAGCGGGAAGGCGGACATCGCCGAGCACCGTGAACAGCGGCAGCGTGACGACCGCGAGCAGGATGACCGCGAGATAGATCGGCAACGATCCGGGCTGGATCACGCCGACGAAGCGGGTGGCCCCGGCCAGCACCTTGCGGAGTCCGCCCTGGAAGATGCCGGCGGCATCGTGGTTCCGGCCGAGCCGGGCCTGCCCCGCCTCGAGTGGCCGGCGGACCGCGAACAGGGCCGCGCCACCGACGACGGCGACGATCGACAGGACGAACGCGGTCTTGAAACCCGGCCAGAGCACCAGCTCGTAGACCTCGGCCTTCTTCTCGAGCGCAACCGCGGCAGGGCGCACGACACGAGTTGCCCACCCGTCGGCGAGGCCGAGGACGATCGTGGGGATCATCAGCAGGGCTGCCGGCGCCACCAGCGCAGCGCCGGGCGTGTGGATCGATGTTTCGACGCCTCGCTTGTCGGTGAACGCTCCCCACAGGAAACGCAGGGTGTAGGCACCGGTGAGCGCCGATGCGCCGACGAAGACGGCAGTGGCGAATCCGACACCGGCGATCTCGGCATCGAGCAGACCGACGATCGCCGCCTCCTTCGCCAGGAAGCCGGCGAGCCCGATGATCCCGGCCATCGAGGCACCCCCGACCACCGACGTGATGGCCACGAGCGGCATGGATCGTCGCAACCCGCTCAGCTCGGAGATCTCCCGGGTGTGGGTGCTGTGATCGATGATGCCGACGACCATGAACAAGCTGGCCTTGAACACCGCGTGGGCTGCCAGCAACGCGGTGCCGGCGAACAGCAGCTTCGGCGTGCCCGCGCCGAACACGGCGACGAGCATGCCCAGCTGACTGACGGTGCCGTAGGCGAGCAGCAGCTTGAGGTCGGTCTGACGGAGTGCCCGGTAGCCGCCCCATGCCATGGTGGCCAGACCGACGATCAGGGTCATCGGTCGCCACGGCGGGAGGTCGTACAGGTGTGGTGAGAGGCGGGCGATCAGGAAGACACCGGCCTTCACCATGGTGGCCGAATGAAGATACGCCGACACGGGGGTCGGGGCGGACATCGCCCCCGGCAGCCACCCGTGGAAGGGCACCTGCGCCGACTTGGTGAAGCACCCGATCAGGATGAACGCGGCCGCCCAGGAGGCGAGAGAGCCGCCGATCGACGCGTCGGCGAGGCCGGACAGTGTGGTGGAGCCGGTGCTGATCGTGAGCATGATCAGACCGGCGAGGAGCACGAGGCCGCCGGCACCGGTGATGATCAGCGCCTGTTGGGCCGCACTGCGCGCCGCGGACTTCGTGTCCTTGAACCCGATGAGGCCGTAGGACGTGACGGAGGTGAGCTCCCAGAACACGAAGATGAGGATGAGGCTGTCTGCGCTCACGAGGCCGGTCATCGCGCCGGCGAAGATCGTCAGCAGCGCGGCGAATCGACCCAGACCGTCCTCGTCGCCGAAGTACTGGCTCGCGTAGGCCATCACCAACACGCCGACACCGCTGACGATGCCCAACATCAAGAGGGCGAACTCGTCGACGACGAACCGCAGATCGAGCCCGAGCCCCGGCACCCATGGCTGATCCTGGACGACCGGGGACCCGTCGTGGACGTCGGCGGCGTGCGACGCGACCCACGCCAGCGTCGTCGCCGGAGCGAGCGCCGCGATCCAGAACACCCTCGCCCGAAGGCGTGGGCCCAGTGCGGCAGCGACGACGCCGACCGCAACATGGACGAGGAGCACCGCGATCATGGATCAGACCGTCGGTGCCGGGACATGCGAAGTGCCATTCGGGCTCCGATGGTATGCGCCGGGCGAGGTCATGGCCGTCACTGTAGAGGCAGTCTTCAATAGACTGCGCTCAATAGGTATCTTTTATTAGGTCTTTTCTAACAGGTCTGTTATGTTGGGCGCATGCACCGCCACACGAAGTTCGCTCCGTTGCTCACCCGGGCCGACGAAGTCCGCCTGGCGAAGGCGATCGCCGAAGGCCGCGCCGCCCGCGATCGCGTCGAATCAGGCCAGGGACTCAGCGGCGATCCGAAGCTGATTCGCGCCGGGGAGACCGCCCGACGCCAGTTCATCGAAGCCAACGTGCGTCTGGTGCTCTCATTGGCGCGAAGGGTTCGCCTCCCTGCCCACATCGAGCGAGACGACGTCATCCAGGACGGCATGATCGGCCTCGAGCGAGCCGTCGAACGCTTCGATCACACGAAGGGATTCAAGTTCTCCACCTACGCGGCGTGGTGGATCCGCCAGGCGATGCAGCGCGGGCTCGAATCGACGTCGACCACCATCCGGATCCCCGAACACCAGCGTGGCGCGCTTCGCTCCGCCCAACGAGACCGCGACAGCCACGGCACGCCGCTCACCGAGGAACTCGCCCGCCTCGAACGGATCGGGACCCCAGACTCTCTCGATCGGGCGATCGACGACGACGCCACCCCGCTCGGAAGCCTCGTCGCCGGCGACGACGACCCGGCCGACGCCGCGGAACGGATCGCGGTCACCGAAGCCGTCGAAGATCTGCTGGGCGATCTCGACCCGGAGCTCGCCGATGCCATCGCCCGCCGATTCGGCCTGCGCGGCTACGAGCCGGCCACGTACGCCCTCGTCGCCGCGGCGCTCGGTCGCAGCGAGGAGTCGGTTCGCCGCCAGGTCTCCCGAACCCTGCAACGACTGCGGCCGCGAGCGCTCGAACTGGCCGCATAGCGGCACCGATACGACCCTCCGATCCGACAACACCATCCGATCTGACAACAGGGAGAGGAACGAGCATGACGAAGCTGATCGACCCCGACACGACACCGAGCATCGGGGATCTCGCCCGCGACGCTCGGGCGATGTGGCGCCGCGAACCCAGCGTCCACGGACCGCTCCGCACCCGCATCATGAGCGAACTCACCGCCGTGCGCGTCGACCTCGAAACGCTCGAGCGCAAGCTCGACCGATCGGACCTCTCCGTCGAGGACGAACGGTCGATCCACGACTGCGCGAGTCGTTTGCAGCGGCTCCGCCTCCACTGGCAGGCGGCGTAGGGCATGCGATTCCTGCGGCCCGCGGTCTTCGGAGCGGCGAAGCGAGCACTCCGATGAGTCACGCATCGGCGCCCTCGGAACCGTATGGTTCCGCCATGGGGTTGCGAGAGCCGGAGCCTGATCTTCCCTCCTGGACGTTCCTGACGAACCATGCGCACGTGTTGATCGCCATCAGCCGCGACGGTGAGCTGCGTCAGCGCGACATCGCCCACGCGGTCGGCATCACCACCGGAGCGGTACAGCGGATCATCGACGACCTCGAGGAGGGGGGCTACATCCGCCGAGAACGTGTCGGTCGCCGAAATCACTACCTCGTCACCGCCGACCTCCCCTTGCGCCACCCCCTCGAGCGTCCGCACAGCGTCCAGGAACTCCTCACCACCCTCGAGCCCTGACGGCGACCGCCTCGGCACGTTCCCCGATATTCGGGAACAAAATCGGCGCTGCCGTCGTTACCACCCTGACCATCGACCAGCGCAGTCCTCGACGGACGCCGCCGGCACAGGGAGATTGACCACGTGAGAACACTTGCCCACTGTCAGGCGCCCACCCTCACGAGGGGGTCGGCACAGTGAGATCCGTGCATCGCTCCTCCCGCTTCTCCGTCGGTGCGTTGTTCGTCACTGTCGCGCTCACGGCCACCGCCTGCGGCAGCGACCCCGCCGCGGAGACCACCGACGCGGCATCGGGCACGAGCGCCACAGCCGTCGCCGAGGGCAACGCCGAGACGCTCGCCACGAACGACGACGTCCGCCTCATCGAGGTCCTCGAGGTCGACACCGGCGAGATCACCACACTGACCGACACGGTCACCGGCGACCGGCCGGTGCTGCTGTGGTTCTGGGCGCCTCATTGAACGGTGTGCCGGGGGGAAGCCCCCGCCGTCGAGCAGTTCGCTCGCGACAACGCCGCTGAGATCCAGGTCGTGGGCGTCGGCGCCCAGGACGACTTCGAGTTCGCCGTCGATTTCGTCGACTCCACCGGGCTCGCGACCCCCGACATGATCTGGGACCCCTCGTTCGAGACCTGGTCGCGCTTCGGGGTCCGCATCAACAGCCAGATGCTGCTGATGAGCGCCGACCTGAACTCGAGCACCGAACTCTTCTACGGGTTCGGTGCGTCCGACCAGCAGCGAATCCTCGACGCGCTCCCGACCCTGGGCTGAGCGCGACCGCTACCAGCGCGCCGGCGCCAGCACCAGGATCTGCCGTTCGGTTCGCGCCGGCACCAGGTCGCGCCCCGAAGGTTCGGGATCGAGCGGCACCGGGTTCGGATCGATCTTCTTCGGATCGTCGTCGTCGGCCATCTGGGCGAGCAGATCGGCCGGCATCGCGCCGAACCAGGCGAGCGTGACCGTTTCGCCGTCGCCGATCTTCGCCAACCGAACACCCTGGCCACCGCGCCCCTTGACCGGCAGCTCCTCGAACGGGGTCGCCTTGAGACCCGAGGCATCCGTCACGATGATGGAAGCCCCGTCACCGATGAGCGCGCCGGCGCCCACCACCGAGGCGCCGTCTCGCAACCTCATGCCGGCAACGCCGCCGGCGCCGCGCCCCTGCATGCTGACGGTGTCGACCGGGAGCCGAAGGACCTGGGCATCACTGGCCACGATCGCCATGTCGGCGCCCTCCGCGGCGCGAAACGCCGCAACGACACGGTCGTTGCCCTTGAGGCCGATCACCGTCTTGCCGCTCTTCGTTCCCATCACCTCGTCGACCGCGACCCGCTTCGCCATCCCGTTCGCGGTGACCAGCACGAGCGGATCCCCATCGGCCACGACCAGATCCAGCACTTCCTCGCCCTTGTTGAGGCCGAGCAGCTGTGCCGCGGGACCGCCCCGGGTGCGGCCGGTCGCGTCGGCGACCTCTGCGCCGCGGACGACGAACACCCGCCCCTCCGACGTCACCGCCGCGATCGGCGAGGCCGTTGTGGAGACGACCTGGGCGATGAGGAGGTCATGGCGACCGGCGGTGGCCCGCTTGGCTCCCTCCGTCGGGATCCGACCGAGGTTGCCCGACGTCGACAGGGTCACGACGCAGGGTTCGTCGGCATCGGGATCGAACGCCGCCGACGTCTCGGAGGGTTTTTCGAACACCGGGATCTCGTCGGCCGCGATGATGTCGGCCCGTCGGTCGACGCCGTGACGTTCGACCAGCTCGGCCAGCTCGGCCAGCACGAGGGTGCGCCGTCGTTGTTCGGATCCGAGGAGGAGGTTGTAGTCGGCGATGTCGGCACGCAGGCCGGCGGCCTCTTCCTCGAGCTCGAGCTTCGCGAGCGCCGTGAGCCGCCGCAGCGGCATGTCGAGGATGTGGGCGGCCTGGATGTCGCTGAGGCCGAACCGCTCGATCAGCCGCTGCCGGGCCTCGGCCGCATCCTGCGAACTCCTGATGATCTGCACCACCTCGTCGATCGCGTCGAGCGCGATCAGGAGACCTTCGAGGATGTGGAGACGATCCTGCGCCTTCGCCAGGCGATACTCGGTGCGCCGCACGATGACTTCGAGCCGATGGTCGATGTAGTGGCGGCAGAGGTCGTAGATGCCGAGCGTCGTGGGCACACCGTCGACGAGCACGACGTTGTTGATGCCGAACGTCTCCTCGAGCGGGGTGAGCCGGTAGAGCTCCTGCAGCACCGCCTGCGGGTTGACCGCGGGCTTGATGTCGATCTGGATCCGCAGACCGTGCATGTCGCTCAGGTCGGCGATGCCGGCGACGCCCACGATCTTTCCGTTGTTGGCGAGCTCCTGCACCTTGCCGAGGACCCGCTCGGCCCCGACGAGATACGGCAACTCGGTGACGATGATCGCCTGACGGGAGCGGCTCACCTGCTCGACATGGGCCTTGGCCCGGATGCGGAACGATCCACGTCCGGTCTCGTAGGCATCACGAAGCCCGTCGTCGACGACGATGCCGCCCGTCGGGAAATCGGGACCCGGCAGCACCTTCATGATCTCGTCGACCGTCGGCTTCGGGCGCCGCTGGGTCATCACCAGCCGGATCGCCTGCTCCACCTCGCGCAGGTTGTGGGGCGCCATGTTGGTCGCCATACCAACGGCGATGCCACTGGTGCCGTTGACGATGATGCTCGGCAACGCGGCGGGAAGAACGACGGGTTCCTCCCCCTCGCCGTCGTAGGTCGGTCGGAAGTCGACGGTGTCCTCGTCGAGTTCGGCGACCATGTCCATCGCCGCGTCGGACAGGCGGCATTCGGTGTAGCGGGCCGCGGCAGGCGGATCGTCGAGCGAACCGAAGTTTCCCTGCGGATCGATGAACGGGACCATCCGCGAGAAGTCCTGCCCCATCCGCGTGAGCGTGTCGTAGATCGCGGCGTCGCCGTGGGGGTGGTAGCGACCCATGGTGTCGCCGACGATGCGGGCCGACTTGCGATAGGGCGTGTTGGGGCGGATGCCCATCTGCAGCATCGACCACAGGATGCGGCGTTGAACGGGCTTGAGACCGTCGCGCACATCGGGGATGGCACGCGAGGTGATGACCGAGAGCGAGTACGCGAGGAAGGATTCGCTCATCTCGTCGGCGACGGGGACGTCGATCACTTCTCGGGCGTAGTTGGGCTCGAATTCGAGCTGT
Source organism: Acidimicrobiales bacterium (assembly GCA_041394245.1). Taxonomy (NCBI): domain Bacteria; kingdom Bacillati; phylum Actinomycetota; class Acidimicrobiia; order Acidimicrobiales; species Acidimicrobiales bacterium. The sequence goes on along the minus strand of JAWKIR010000004.1, from coordinate 377,143 downwards.
CGGGGCACGTTGACTCCGGAGTTCCAGATTGGCGAGTTGCGACCCGACCGTAGTGGCGCGGAGTGACAGTGCGGGGCCACTCGCTACGGTCATCTCGTGACATCCGCCGCTCCCCCGCCCCCGTCCCGAGTCCTCATCGTGGGAGCCGGCGACGTCGGGTTGTCCCTGGCCGGCCGCCTGGGCGCACTGGGCGTCGACGTCACCACTCTCAACCGCTCGGGCCGCAGCGCCGACGGGGCCCGAGCCTGGCGCGGCGACCTCGCCGATCCGGCAACGCTGGTGGACCTCCCGATGGCCGACACGGTGATCTTCACCACCGCGCCGCCCGGTCGCGGCGAGTCCGACTACCGACTCGCCTATGTCGACGGCCCGGCCCGCATCCTGGCTGCGCTGCCATCCATGCCGGACCGCCTCGTCCTCACATCCACCACCGGTGTCTACGGGGTCGACGACGGTTCGTGGGTCGACGAGACCTCCCCCACCGAACCCTCCCGCGCCAGCGCCGCGGTCGTGGTCGAAGGCGAGCGACGTCTGACCGGGCAGGCCACGACCACGGTGATCGTCCGCCCCGCCGGCATCTACGGTCCCGGCCGCGGTTCCCTGCTGGAGCGGGTGCGCGCCGGCGAGGAACCGGTCTCGTCCGACGGCACCCCACGGTGGACGAACCGCGTCCATCGCGACGACGTCGTGGGCGCACTCCTCGTCGCCGCAACCCATCCGACGCCGTCCCACGTCCTGATCGCAGTCGACGACGAGCCGGCACCACGTGACGACGTCATCCGCCATCTCGTCGCCCGGCTCGACGCACCACGGCCGTCGACCATCGACGTGCCGTCGCCCACCGGCAAGCGCTGCCGCAACGCCGCCCTCCGGGCGCTCGGTTGGGAGCCGCAGTACCCGACGTATCGAGAGGGCTACGACGCCCTGCTCCGGTGAGCCATGCTCAGGTCCACGCCCGGCGCAGCGCGGCGGGAAGCACCTCGACCCCGAGCCCGGTGAGGCGGCCGTCGTCGAGGATGCCGAGGTCGGTCCACGACGCGATCGCCGTGTCGAACGCCCACGCGATCCGGGCGCGGTCGGCCCTGGGGATGGTCGTGGTCACCTCGGGGCACCGATTGACCAGATCGACCATCGCCGCACCGTCGACGACGATGCCCTCGCCGCCGCGGACCAGTCCGATCACGGCACCCAACCAGTCGGCCCATTCGAGGATGAACACCGCATCGCGCTCGGCCGGACCCAACGGCGCAAGGTCGACGGGCGCGACCAGCGCGGCAACGGCCGCGGCGGCGTCGAGATCCTCGGCGACCGTGGAGCCGCCGAGGGCGCGGGTGAGGATCTCGAGCGCGTAGGCGTCGTCGTCGGGATCGCGCCGCGGCGCGTCGGGGATCTCGTCCTCGACCGAGACGGGCGGCTCCACGTCGACCTCGACGAGGGTCGCCAGACGCCGGAGCAGCAGCCGCCCGTTGACGACGGCCGACAGCGTGGGGCGGCTCGTCGCGCGCAGCGCCGCCACGCAGCGGTCGGCCAGCGCCGCGGGACCGCCGTCCTCGCTGTCGATGCGGGCATCCTCCTCGTGCAGCGCATCGAGCAGGTCGCCCGGCCCGACCATGACCTCGCCGACCGTCTCCGGGGCCCCGGGCAGCAGATCGACGGTGATCACGTGCCGGTCGTCGAGCACGTCGACGAATCGGAATGCGATCGATTCGCTGCCGCCACTGCGCAGCGCCCAGGCCCCCTCACAGCGACTGGTGCCGATGGCCTCCGACCACGACGGCACCACTCGGGCCGGATCGGGACACGGCACCCCGTCGTGCAGACCCGCCAACGCGACGAGCGCCGTCGCCGCGCCATCGCCACCGACCCCGGCGAGCGCGTCGAAGAGGGCAACCGGCGCCACCCCGGCTTCCGCCGCCAGCGAGAGCACGTCGCTCGCCCACGCTTCGGCCCGCGCCGCATCGAGCGCGGCGATCTCCTCGATCTGCTCGAGCACTTCGGCCACGAGCTCGTCGAGCTCCGGTGTCGGCGGGGTGTCGGTGGGGTCGGTCACGGCGCTGCGAGTCTAGAGTCCGGCGGTGCCCGAGCTACCCGAGGTCGAGACCATCCGGCGCCAGTTGGCGCCGCTGCTACGCGGCACCGAACTCGTCGATGCGGGCAGCCACTGGTCGGCGAAGTTCACGCCGGCGCTCGAGGCGATCGGCCACGAGATCACCGGCACCGGGCGCCGAGGCAAGTACCTGATCATCGATCTCGCGGCCCCCGACGATGCCGAGCGGGAACTGATCGTCCACCTGGGGATGACGGGTCGGCTCGCGGTGCGAGACGACCCCGATCTCGATCATCCGCACCTGCGGGCCTGGTGGCGCCTCGCCGACGGCCGGTCACTGACGTTCCACGATGCTCGCCGGTTCGGTCGTATCCATGTCGTCGACCGCGGTGACCACGCGGGCATCCCGACGCTTGCCGCGCTCGGTCCCGAGCCCTTCGACGAGGCCTTCAACGGGCGTGACCTGGCCGCGTTCGTCAAGCGCAGCAACCGCCATCTCAAGACCCTGCTCCTCGGACAGCGGGCCGTCGCCGGAGTCGGCAACATCTATGCCGACGAGGCGTTGTGGATGGCCGAGATCAATCCGGCGACCCGGCGTTTGAGCCGGGAGCGGGCCGACCGCCTCGTGGAGACGGTCCGCGTCGCCCTGCAATCCGGCCTCGACCACGGCGGCACGACGCTGCGTGACTATGTCGACTCCGCGGGCGAGCGCGGGGCCAACCAACACCGCCTCCACTGCTACGGGCGCAGCGGCGAGCCGTGTGAACGCTGCGGCACGATCCTGCGCCGACGCGAGCTCGATGCCCGCACGACGACATGGTGCCCGCAGTGCCAGGCGCGATGACGCTCAGCCGAACGAGACGCCGGCGAGGCTCAGGTTGACCTCGCGCACCAACAGGCCCGCCTGTCGGTGCGAGCCGAGCACCACATAGAGGCCGAAGGCGCGTGCGCCGGTGCGGAAGAACCGTTGCGCCCCCGACTGTCCGGCGAGGCGCCGCTGGAGCGATTGGGGCGAGAAGTCGTCGGCCGCGAGTGCGAGCGGCAGCACCGCGTCGGTGAACATCGCCGTGCGAGCCGAGCCGGAGTCGAACTCCATGAGGACGACGAGGATCCCGCCGGAGTCCATCGTCTCCACCGCCCCCGATCCGTAGTCGCCACGTTCGGCCGGGAGCGCGAAGTTGGCCAGATGCACGAGTGAACGGGGGGTGGCGCCCGGATTGACCCGGAGTTCGCTGAACTCGACCTCCCACCCGTCGCGGACGACGACCTCGATGCCGTTCGCGGCCAGTCGATGGGAGCTCATGCGACCACCGCCGCGCCGACTGCGACGATCGCCACGGCACCGAGCGACGTCCACCGGACGGCCCGTTCGCTCTGGTCGAGCCGTCGATGCAGCCGTCGAAGATCGTTGACCGTGCGCACGCGACCGTTGAGGGTCGCCCCGACCCCACGGGTCAGCCCGTAGACCCCGCCGAGCACCAGCGTCTGGACGGGCGGCAGCAGCACGCCGGACAGCAGGACCACACCGAGCAGCAGCGTGTTGACCACCGTGACCAGACCGAAGCCGAGCTGGGCGCCGAAGCCGAACCCGTACACCCAGCCCCGATACGACGTGAGCCAGCGTTCGTCGACCTGCCGCCGACCGGGCACGCTGATCCCGACGAGGTCGCCGACCCCGGCGACGACCGTGGCCGCCGCGACGATCACCAGCGTGACGGCATCGCCCGGCCGGCCGACCAGCGCACCGACGACGGCGCTCGCCGCCGCGAGGAGGGCGCCCAGGAGGAGACCACCGACCAGATGGCCGAGGATCAGCCAGCTACGGGTCAGCCAGAATCGGTTGCCGCGGCCCCGCTCACCGAGCGGAGTGATGCTCGTGAGCATCGATGTCCCTCAAGGCGACCAGGCGGCGCGAACGGCAGCGGCCACACCGATGACCAGGGCGACGACCAGCGGGGTCACGCGCCGACCTGGGGGACGTCGGGTCCGGCGGTGTCGGGATAGAGGCTCGGGTGGCCGGGGCCGATGCCGGAGGCGGCCAGTGCATCGTCGACGGTCGTGCCGAGGGCCTCGTCGCCGAGCGCCTGTGACAACAGGCCGCGCACCTGTTCCCACGCGGTGGCGGTGCCGGATCCGACGACTCGACCCGAGGTGCCGTCGACCAGGGCGAAGTAGGGCGAGCCGGGGACGCCATAGGCGGTCCATGCATCCGAGGAGCAGACCGTCCGCACGCCGGTGGGGGCGAGTTCGGCCAGCCGACTCTCGGAGTCGTGCGCCGGATCCTGGGCGACGATCACCAGCCGGGTGTCGTGGCCGGGCAGATCGACCATCGGCGACGCGAACTCCGTCCAGAACGCCTGACAGGTGCGACATCCCGACGAGAGGAAGGCGAGCAGTGTGTGGTGGTCGCCGCCGAGCGCGACCTTCACCGGCCCGCCACCCGGGACGGTGCCGACGATGTCGACCGCATCACCACGCGTGGTCGGGGCGGCGACCGGCACCGGGCCGACCCGAGCGGGTTCGGCACCGTCGTCGAGGGGCACCCCGGCCCGGTCGAGGGCCCGCAGGATCTCGGCGTGGGTCCGCAACAGCCCGAAGACGATCACCGCCAGCAGGGCGATGGCGATGCTCTGCACGATGACCAGCACGATCATGCCGACACCTCCGCCGGTGTCCCGAAACGCAGCTCGTAGCGGTGAAGGAAGGTGAGCGCCTGGGCCCGATCGATCCAGAACCCGCCGCCGAAGCGTGTCGGGGAGATGCCCGTCGTCAGCTCGGTCTCGACCGCCCAGGCAACCGCCTGGCGGTAGAACGCGGTGGCCGGAACGTCGACGAACGGGATCTCGACCGATGAGGGCGGCTCGCCGGCAAGACGCCAGAGGAAGGTGATGGCCTCGCCCCGGGTGACCAGTTGGTCGGGCGAAAACCGGTCGGGGGCCGTGCCGGTCGTGATGCCCGCCGAGGCCATCCAGTCGACGGCGTCGGCGTACCAGGCGCCCGCCGCCACGTCGACGAAGGGCGACGGCTCGGTCGCCTCCGGCTTGCCCTGGTAGCGCCACAGGAAGGTCGCCATGTGGGAGCGAGGCGCGAGTTCACCGGGGCCGAAGATGTCGCTGTTGTAGCCCTGGGCGATCCCCGCGTCGATCGCCCACTCGACCGCCTCGGTGTAGAAGGCGTTGGGGGCGAGGTCGGTGAAACCGTCGTGCAGGCACGCGCGATCGTGGAAACGGGTGCCGTTGTCGGTCAGCGACGGCGAGTCGTTGCAACTCGGATCCCATTGCCACGGCACGACACAGGTGACGATCCGACAGGCGATCGGCCCGACACAGGGCACGTCCTGGTTGCACTGTCCGTAGCGGAACCGGGTGCAGTCGACGGCGCGACTCCCACAACCTTCGAGGCACCGACAGTTCGCGCTCGTGCAGGTCGATGCGCACACGCCGGAGCCGCCACAGCCGCATCCGTCGTCGCACGGGTGGTTGCAGTCGAGGTAGTAGCGGGGCCGCGGTTTGCCGTCGACGTCGCAGAACCCGCTGCCGTTCGCCTTCCACCAGCCGGCGACGATGGTCCCCGGCGGGCAGAGGTTCTGGCCGGTGAGTTGACAGCAGAAATCGGTGTAGCCGTCGCAGCACGACGACCCGCAGTCACAACTCGAGCCGGCGCAGGTGCAGATCGCGGCGTACGCGGTGGTGGGGCGCAGCGCGTAGGCCGCCGGCGCGACCGCGAGGGCCGTGGCCCCCATCGCCGATCGGCTGAGGAACCCCCGTCGAGACGACCGGCTCTCGACCACACGGCTCAGCGTCTGCACGACCCGTCGACTCATGAGCGGCGCTGCCCGTCGATGCGGAACGGAGCCGCCACCGCTGTGGTGCCATGACGCGCCGCGAGGGCCTCGGGCAACGCCGTGAAGGAGACCAGCGCGAGCCCAGCCAGCACACCCACGGCGGCCACGAAGCCGATCCCGCCGGCCGGCTGCCGGGCCATCACGTCGACCGCGGCATCACCGCCGACTGCGGCGAACGAGACCGCGGCGAGCGCGGCGTTGCCGGCGATGTGGATCCACGAGGGCGGTGCGTCGACGCGACCGAAACACCCGCACGACGTTGCTCCGGCGGCCATCGCCCGCCAGACGACCACGACGAATCCGACGTAGAGCGCACCGGTGGCCACAGCGGCGGCCGGTCCGCCGAACGCCAGGGCGAGGAGTCCGACCACCGATTCCACGATGCCGATCGACATGGTGATGGACCGCCGCTCCGGTAGGCCGAGGGCCGCGAGCAGGTCGGTCGTCGGCCCGGGCCTGGCGATCTTGGCCACGCCGGCCACGAGCAGCAGCAACGCGGCAGCCGCATGCAGCGCAACGACAACGTCCATGGGAGTGAACGTAACGCGGCCGACACAGATCGCGTCGAACCGGAGGAGCGACCCGGCACCGTGGGTCGAGGGAGCGCTTGTACCGTGGCACCCATGGCTGGTGACCGACCCGACTTCTACGACCTGATCGCCAGCAACCGTCGGCGTACCTGGATGCTGATGATCATGTTCTTCCTGCTGCTCGCAGTGGTCGGCGCCGTCATCTCGTTGGCCCTCGGCGGGGGCATCGTCGGGGTGATCATCGGCGTCGCCGTCTCGTTCGGCTTCACCTTCGCCTCCTACTTCCAGAGCGACACCCTGGCCCTGCGTTCCACCCGCGCCGTCGAGGCCGATCCAAGCGAGTTCCCCCAGCTCAACAACCTCGTCGCCGAGGTGTCCCTCGCCGCGGGAATCCCCCAGCCACGGGTGTTCGTCGTCCACGACCCCTCCCCCAACGCGTTCGCCACGGGCCGCAACGTCGACAACGCAGTCGTCGCCGTCACGACCGGCCTGATGGACAAGATGAACCGCCAGGAACTCGAAGGCGTGATCGCCCACGAGATCGCCCACATCCGCAACGGCGACATCCTCGTGATGACCGTTGCCGTCGCCACCGCCGGCGCCATCGCCCTCATCGCCGACATCTTCTGGCGCATGCTCTACTGGGGCGCGCTCACCGGCGGCGGCGCCTCGCACCGGCGCCGCAGCAACGACAACAACGGTGGCCCCAACCCACTGGTGATCATCGGCATGGTCGCGGTGGCCGTGCTCGCGCCATTGGCCGCAGCACTGCTCAGGGCGGCCGTGAGCCGCTCGAGGGAGTCACTCGCCGATGCCACCGCCGTGGAGATCACCCGCTACCCGGCCGGACTACGCCAGGCGCTCGAGAAACTCGATGCCGACATCACCGTCGTCCGCCGGACCTCCCATGCCACGTCGCACCTCTGGATCGAGTCGCCCGACGACCACGAGACCAACGCCCGTGGGCGGAAGTTCAACGACATGTTCAGCACCCACCCGCCGCTCAGCGAGCGGATCAACATCCTTCGAGCCATGGAGGGCCTGCCCGCCTACGACGGCCCCGACCCCGTCCTCGCCGAAGGGTTGCGAACGCTCCAGGACAGCCGCGTGAACCCCGAGCGCGGCATGTCGTTCCAACAGCCGAGCGCCGCCGACAACGCGCTGCAGACGGTTGATCTCGCCGCGATCTTCCCGGGCATGGGCGAGGTCGCGCCGGTCGACGACCACCCCGATCATGCGCCGGCGGGCTGGTACCACGACCCCGAGGTCGCAGATGGCGCCCTGCGCTACTGGGACGGAAGCCGCTGGACCGAGCACCGCCACGACATTCCCGACCGCAACATGGTCGCCCCCGAAACGGCTCGCCGCAGCCGGCTCCCCCGACCGCCGCGGCAGGGTCGCACGCGATGATCGACCCCGCCGACGAACCAACCGTCGGCGTCGGCCCGCATCCCGATCCGTGGCCCGACGACCCTCGCCTCGATCGCGATCTTCTGGCCGCGGGCGATCGTCGCAACGTCGCCGACGACTACCGCTACTGGACGATCGAGGCGATCGTCGCCGACCTCGACACGAGACGCCACGGCTTCCATGTCGCCATCGAGAACTGGGAGCACGACCGCAACATCGGCACGGTCGTACGAACCGCCAACGCGTTCCTGGCCGCCGAGGTCCACATCGTCGGGCGCCGGAAGTGGAACAAGCGGGGCGCGATGATGACCGACGTCTACCAACACGTCCGCCATCACGAGACCATCGACGATCTGCTCGCGTGGGCCAGGGCGGCCGAGCTCCCGATCATCGGGATCGACAACCACCCGGGTTCCGTAGCGATCGAGTCGACCGAGTTGCCCCGTGCGTGTGTCCTGCTGTTCGGCCAGGAGGGCCCGGGCCTGTCCGCCGCCGCAGTCGGCGCCGCGGAACGGGTCTGCTCCATCACCCAGTTCGGGTCGACCCGATCGATCAACGCCGGCGTGGCCGCAGGGATCGCCATGCACGCCTGGATCCGGCGCTGGGCCGCCGACGCCTGAACGCGACCGCCGACCGATCCGGGATCAGCGCAGCAGCGATGTGGTCATGATGATGCGGGTGTCGGCGAGCCCGGCCGTGCGATGGTGCACGCCGGCCTGATAGCTCGGCTTGGCGATCATCTCGAGGAACGCGGCGGGACTCGGATACTCGATGATCGCCACGAGATCCCAGTGTTCGTCTTCCGGGCCTATCACCGTCATGTGGGCGGCCGCCGCCTCGAACTGCGACCCACCGACTGCCGCGACTTCACGCATCGCGATCTCGCCGTACCGACCGTAGGCCTCGGCCCCGGTGCTGGGGCCGTCGGCCCCAGGATCGGGGGCGCCGCCGTAGTCGGCCACGTCACGGAACCGGAGCAGGTTGATCATGCGGATGGGCCCCGTGAGGGATGCGGCCCGTTCGGCCAGCTGCTCGAGCTGCGTGGGTGTCGGATCGATCGATGCCATGGCCGGACCCTAGCGAGCCGTCGGTCCCGTGTTGGTTGCAGTGACGACTGCGACCGCGTCCACCCGCGCTCCCGGTGCTCGTCGGCCGCGCTCGGTCCGTCACCGACGGATTGGGTTCAGCCAACGTTCTTCGATCCGCCCCTCGACCGACGCCGGTCCGAAACGTGACCCGGGCACGATGCTCACCAGATCGCGATGCGAGGAGCACCATGGTCACCAAGCGAACCCGTGTTCCGAAGACCCTGAAGGACAGCCCACTCGGCGACCGGCTGCCCGAGGCGGAGCTCCGCCGGCTCGACCGGATGGCGACGATCGTCACGCTGAGGTCACCCTCCCGCGTCATCCGACACGGGGAACACGGTCGGCAGTGCCTCGTGGTGATCGACGGCCTCCTCCATGTCGAACGCAACGGCGCCCACGTGGCCGATCTCGGCGCAGGCGAGGTGGCCGGCGAGATCTCGGCCATCACCGGCCTCCCCTGCACCGCCGATGTCACGGCCGCCGTAGGCACCACCGTCTACGCGATGAACCCCCGCGAGCTCAACTCGCTGCTCGATGCCTGTCCGAGCCTCGCGCTGGAGATGCTGCGAACCGCCATCGAGCGACTTCCCCAACCCGCCTGAATGCCGCGCCCGGCGTCGTCAGGGAGCAGCGCGACGCGACGTGAGGCAGTAGGCGACACCCGACGGGTCGGCCATCACGGTCCAGCGGTCGTGGCGTGCAATCAGCGCCGCGCCGAAACCGACGTGTTGGTCGACGGCGGCGGCGACGTCGTCGCACGCCAGGTCGAGATGACACGACGTCGGACCGAGCGCCTGCGCCCGGCGCTGCAGCATGATGCGCAGGGGCAGTGCCGCAGGACGGTCCAGCGGAACGAACTCACCCGCCCGCGCCGGCAGCGGCGGCCAGCCCGTGATCGACGACCAGAAGCGAACCTCGTCGTCGAACACATCCGGGTCGCAATCGATGCTCACCTGGTCGACAAGCGTCGCCGCTCCCCCCGGCGCAGAGACCACCGGACGCTGCCGATGCTCCTCCCCGTGGTGCCCCACGATGCAGAACGGCATGCCGCCAGGACTCGCGAGCACGACGAAATCACCGTTGTCGTCCAGGGTCGCGGCACCGGATCCGACGCACTCTTCTGCGCCGGCACGAACGTCGGCGACATGGAGGTCGATGTGTGACCCGGACGATCCACCACGGGTCCGCTGCAACCGGAGGTGGGCGTCCGATCCATCCGAGGGCAGCAGTGTCGCGAACTCGGTGTCGCTCCCGCGCCACGCCGACACCGACGTCCCGCTGATCACCGACCAGAACTCCACCGTCGGGTCGAAACGATCCGGTCCTCGATCGACGAACGCAGTGATCCAACGGACTTCCACATCCGTCACCGTAGAACGAGCGAACGCACTCGACCCGCCGGTTTGTCGGCCCACACCGTCGTGCCGGGCCCGACGTTCGCACTCCGACTCGGATCAGGACCCGGCTACTGTGCTGACGTGCCGATTGTCGACGTGGAGATCGTCACCGACGCGGAGGTGTCCGGTGACCTCGCGCGACGACTCGCCGACGCGATCGGCGACGCGCTCGGGTCCGACCCCGGCCGCACGTGGGTCCGCCTCCGAACCCTCGGCCGACATCACTACGCCGAGTCCGGAGGACCGGTGCCCGGTGATGTCACCCCCGTGTTCGTGACGGTCTCGGCTCGACGCCACCCGCACCCCGACGACTTCGCTGCAGTCGCCCCGAAGCTGTCTGCCGCCGTGGCAGGAGTGGCCGGCACACGAGCAGAGCACGTCCACGTGCTCTTCGGCCAGGATGCGCGTGGCCGGGTCGCCTTCGGGGGAACTCTCGTCTCGGAGTAGAACCCGGCCTATTCCACCCTGCTTACTCGACGCTGCTCATTCCACCATGGCGATGAGTTCCTCATCGCTGGGGATCTCCACACCCGGCACGTAGTACGTGTAGAGCTCGCGCAGCACCGTCTCGACATCGCCGGCGTCGGTGCTGGCCAACGTCACCGTGACCATCGAGCCGTAGATGTGGATCGCGTCGACCTGGCCGGATGCGAACACCCGCCGCGCCAGCACGTCGGGTGGGCGATTGCCGAGGATCTCGTCGCCGGCCGAGTAGCGCTCGTGCCCCATGCCCGTCAGGCTTCGGTTGAGCTCGAAGCGGAGTACGCCCGGCTTCGGCGAGGTGGTGGAGAGGAACGTGACCGGCTGACCCATAACGGGGAGAACGTTACCCGTCGCGGCGGGTCCAGGCCCACATCGCCAGGGCAATCGACACGATCATCAACACGGAGTGCACGACCTTGAATCCGACCGCGTGGTTGGGATCGAGGAGGATGCCGACGCCGCGGATCGACCACCAGCCGATCGTCCACACGACAAGCCCGCCCAGCAGCGCCGCCGCGCGGGGCGAACGCCGACGCCGGGCGACGAACACGACGACGGCCAACACGACGAAGAGCACGGCGGCACCGAGGCGCCATGCTCGCCCGCCGCCCGAGATGCCGTCGTCGTCGAGGATGTTGCGGATTCGGCTGACCCAGACGAACAACGTCCACCCGAGCAGAACGGGGACGGCGAGCCGGTTGCGCATGGGGCGAGGCTACGGCCGATGATCAGAACAAGCCGAGCTGGGGTTCGTCGTCGTCGGCAACCCGAGGGAGCCCCGTCCAGCGCAGATCGTCCATGAACGCCCAACGACGGCGATGGATCGCACTCGGCCCGAACGCGGCGAGTGCCGCCTTGTGACGTGGACAGGGATAGCCCTTGTTGCCGGCGAACCCGTACGCGGGATGATCGACATCCCACGCCCGCATCATGCGGTCACGGGTCACCTTGGCCACGATCGACGCCGCCGCGATCGAGATGCTGATCGCGTCGCCCTTCACGATCGTGGTGGTTGCATGGGTCTCGACGAAGTCCCAGTTGCCGTCGACGAGCACGTGGTCGACCGGCTCCGGGAGCTGGGCGAGTGCGCGCTGCGCCGCCAGCTTCTGGGCTGCCGACATGCCCAACTCGTCGCACTCCTCTTGCGTCGCATGGGCGACGGCCACGTGCTCGGCCCAATCCATGATCCGGTCGAACATCAACTCGCGCTCGGCCTCCGTCAGCATCTTCGAGTCACGGACCTTGTAGAGCTTCCTCTGACGGGGCACCACCACCGCAGCCAACGTGAGGGGTCCGGCCCACGAACCACGACCGACCTCGTCGATCCCCGCCACGATGTCGCACCCGTCGGCCCACAGGTCCCGCTCGAGGCGAAGACCCGGAGCCTTGCCCTTGATCGATCGACGCAGCTGCGGCGCGGTGGTGGCCATCGACGGGACGGTAGTCCATTGCACGGTCCGACTACGGTGGCGCGAGTGATCGAGAACCTGCGCTCCCACCGCTCCCGGGCATCGGTGCTGTCGTTTCGCAGCGCGGCGAGCGTTGCCTCGGCCTACTCCGCGCTGTCGGCGTTCTCGGTCGCGTCGCTCGGATCGGCCGGTTCCGCCCTCTCGATCGGCTCGAGCGGCTCGCTCCTGTCGGTCGGATCGAGCGGGTCGATCCTGTCCATCGGGTCGAGTGGATCGATCGGGGCGATCGGCGGACGCGGCGTGATCGGTCACGAGCGTTCGGGGCAGCTCATCGCGGCGATCGGGATCGCCGCCGCCTGGCTCGACCGCTGACTACGACGGCGGTTCGGCCAGGAGCGCCTCACCCGAGCGCTCGAGCGACGACCAGCTCGGGTCGAGGCCGGGGCAGCGGAGCTCCACCGCATCGCTGCCCCCGAGACGCTCCCACAGCAGGGCTGGACGGGGTCCGTGCCAGCGGATGCTGAACGACACGCGACCGTTGGGCGTGCCGCAGGACCTGACGTCGATCGGCTGACCGAGCCACGCCTCCGGAACCGACGGGAGGAGATGGACCACGCCTGGGTCGGGTGCGGCGACCACGGACGCGAGCACGCGGTCGGCGGCGGCCGCCGGCGCGCTGTCGGGAGCGAAGGTGCCGACCGCTCGGGCCGCGGCGGCGCGAGCATCGGCCGCCGCGGCCGGCGCGACGGCCTCGAGCGCTCGCGCCACCTGCGAGAGCGTCGGCGCGTCGAGCGCAGTCCCGGCAGCTGCCGCCAGCGGCCCGGCGAGGTCGGCGAGACCCGATTCGTGGCCGGCCAACAGGTCACGCGAGGCGAGCGCCCGCAACGCCGCGACGGCATCGACACCGCGCACGGTGCCGTCCTCGGCTGCGGCGACGACGGTCGCCCGGCCCCGGTCGGCTTCGTCGTGGAGCCCGGCGATGTCGAGCGCGACCGCCGCTTCCGCTGCGGTGCGCGGGTCGAGTGACCCGGCCTGCACGATCAGATCGGGGAGGATGCGATTCCAGGCCTCTCCGAGGTCGACGTCGGGCACGTCGATGGCGAGCGAGCCTGCGGTGATCGTGCGCCAGCCTGCCGAGATCTCGTCGGGAGTGACCGGCCGGGTGGGGAAGTCGCCCTCGACCAACACATGGACCTGCACCTTCTGGCGATGGGGAAGGGCCAGCACGATGCCACCGGACGCGCCGTCGCCATGGCAGGCCGAGCGCGATGCGTCGGGCCCGTCGGCGACGACGTCCCAGGGATCGCCGATCGTGGCCAGTACGCCGCCGGCGGGTCGCTCCCCCCGGATCCACTCGATGCCGTCGATCGCCACACCGTCGGCATCGGCGGCAATCGCCGCAGTGCCGGCGACGCGTCCGACGACCGCCAGCGAGACCGCGTCACGCGAGAGGTTCTCGAACTCGAGTACCAGCACGCGCCCGAGACCGTCGTTGGCGGAGGCGACCCGCGCCACGATGTCGCCGCCCGGGACGCGCATCCAGGTCTCGTAGACCGGAGCATCGGCCACACGCGACTGACGCACGGCCACCTCGTCGTGGGCGACCCGCCACCGGTCCTGCGCGCCGACCCCCCACTCGACCCACCAGCTCCCGTCGACCGCACCGACCCGTCCGTAGCGGTCCACGACCGCCGTCGGCCCCTCGAGATCACCGATCATCGCCCCGTCGAGCGCGTGCGAGCGATCGGGACCGGACCGGCCGCGTCGGTCCTGCAACCACCGCTTCATCAGTCGGGAGCGTTCTCGCTCGTGGCCGGCCGGGCCACCAGACCGCGATAGGCGTCGGTGGCGCTCCGCCCCTCGGTGACGCACGCCCGCATCTCCGTGGCGATCGGCATCTCCACGCCGTACTCCTCCGCCAGCTCGAGCACGATCCTGGCGGACTTCACGCCCTCGGCGACCTGGTTCATCTCCTCGATGATCTCGTCGAGTGAGCGGCCCCGGCCGAGTTGCTCGCCGACATAGCGGTTGCGGCTCTGCGGACTCATGCAGGTGGCCAGCAGGTCGCCCATCCCGGCGAGGCCCGAGAACGTGGCCGGATCACCACCCATCGCGACACCGAGCCGAGTGAGCTCCGCGAGACCACGGGTCATCACCGCCGCCCTCGTGTTGTCACCCGTTCCGAGACCGTCGGCCATCCCGGCGGCGAGTGCGATGACGTTCTTCAACGCGCCCGCGATCTCGCAGCCCACGACGTCGACATTCGTGTAGACCCGGAACAGCGACGACGAGAAGATCCCCTGGAGCTTCTCGGCGATGGTCAGGTCGGTGAAGGCGATCACCGCTGCGGCGGCGCTGCCGGCGAGGATCTCCTTCGCGAGGTTCGGACCGGTGAGCACACCCACCGGATGACCGGGGAGCTCCTCCTCGACGATCTCCGTCATCCGCTTCCGGGTGCCGAGCTCGAGCCCCTTCGACAGCGACACGACCGGGACCCAGGGCCGCAGGTGAGGGCGAAGCTCGGCGAGCGTCTCGCGAAAACCCGCCGACGGCACCCCCATCACCAGCACGTCGGCCCATCCGACGACTTCGGCCAGGTCGGTGGATGCCGTGAGATCCGGATGCAGCGCGTAGCCCTCCAGATACCTGGGGTTCTCATGGCGTTCGTTGATCGCATCGGCGACGTCCTGGCGTCGGCTGTGGATCATCGTCGGCTCGTTGTGGGCACACAGATGAGCGACCGTGGTCCCCCACGAACCCGCTCCGATCACCGCGACATTCATGCTCATGCCATCACCCTAGACGTGGCCCCCCGTTTGCATGGTCCGTAGAGTTCCCTGCATCGTGCAGACGCCCACCGCCGACACCGTCGTGTTGATACCGATCCGGTCCTTCGACGACAGCAAGTCCCGTCTGGCCGGCGCTCTCGATCACGATTCGCGACGACGACTCACGATGCGGATGGCCGCTCGGGTGATCGCCGCGGCACGCGACCTGCCGGTGCGAATCGTCACCGACGACTCCGGGGTCGTCGACTGGGCCCACGGCAACGACGTGGGGGTGCTGTCGGTCGGGGTGACGGGACTCAACCCGTCGGTCACGGCGGCCGTCGCCCATGCCGCCCGCGTCGGCTACACGCGAGCCATCGTCGCGCACGCGGATCTACCGGCCGCGCTCGACCTGTCGGTCGTCGCCGGCCCCGGCGTGCGCATCGCGCCCGACCGGGCACGTGACGGGTCCAACGTGATGTGCGTGCCCACCGATGCCGGCTTCGCGTTCGCCTACGGCCCCGAGTCGTTCCGTCGGCACTGTGCCGAAGCCGAACGACTCGGGCTGCCGCTCACCGTGGTCGACGACGACTCCCTCGCGTGGGACGTCGACGACCCCGACGACCTCCCCCACGACTGGGAAGACTGGAACGACTGACATGCGCGTCGACCTCCCCACCCCGGCGAGTGCGCTGGCGATCGCCGCGCACCCCGACGACATCGAGTTCGAGTGCGGTGCGACGCTCGCCAAGTGGAGCGAGGCCGGCGCGACCTGTCATCTGCTGGTGTGCACCGATGGGCGCAAGGGCACCTGGGACGTCGATGCCGACACCGCCGCCTTGATCCTGCGGCGCCAGGCCGAGCAGCGCGAGGCCGCCCGGCGCCTCGGCGCGACCGGCGAGGTCCGTTTCCTCGGTGTCGAGGACGGCGAGCTCGACCACGGCGTGGACCGGCGCCGCGAGGTGGCCCGCATCATCCGGGAACTCACACCCGAGATCGTGCTCGGCCACGACCCCTGGCGCCGCTGGAGGATGCACCCCGACCATCGGGCGGCCGGCTTCCTCACCGTCGACGCCGTCGTCGCGGCCCGCGATCCCCACTACCACCGCGAGCACGGCATCGCTCACCACCGCCCGGCGCACCTCCTGCTCTTCGAGAGCGAGGAACCGAACCTCTCCGAGTCGGTGGGCGAATCGCATGTCGAGGCGAAAGTCCGGGCCCTTCTCGCGCACGAGAGCCAGTTCGAGACGACCATGGTGATCGACGCCGACGACGACGGCACCCAGGCCGCTGCCTTCCGCAACCGGATCCGGACCGACGCGCGTCGCCAGGGACGTCTCGCCGGCGTCGCGCTCGCCGAATCGTTCCGCCTGCTCGACCCCGCCTCCTAGCGGAGGCCGGGGCACGCGTCAGGGGGCACACCCCGAAGGATGCGCCCCCTGACTGGCCGACTGCGTAGGCGGGTTGGGTGTGCCGCAGTCGACGTTCTCGTGGATCGAAGACCGTCTCGTCCTCGTGAATTCCTGCGAAGATGGCACCTTGCGTTTCTGGCGACCGGGCCGTGGAGCCACGGCACTCAACCCGACGCTGCGACGTCGCGATTTGTCGCGGGATTTCTCGATTTCCGTTGCACGCGACCTTGTGCACGTGTCGTGCGTCGGAAATGCCATGACGGCGGCGCTGCGTCCACGGAATCCGTGGTGGGAGAACCTGCTCGCGATGGCGGGCTCGCTCGACCCGTCGACCTCCCCGCCGACCCGCCCGACACCGGACCGATCCTCCGACCCGGCTCCTTCGCGGCCCGATGCCGATCTGCTCGCCATGGACCCGGCCGAAGCGCTTGCCGAGCTCACCAGGCGCCACGCCGACGCCGTGTACCGGGTCGCCCTGTCCGTCTCCCGCAGCCACGAGATGGCCGAGGACGTCGCCCAGGACGCGCTGCTCAAGGCATGGCAAGCCCTTCCGTCGTTCCGCGGCGACGCGCCGCTGAAGAACTGGTTGCTGCGGATCACCCACAACACGGCGATCTCCGCCCTCCGCCGTCGACGCGACGTCCACGTCGACCCCGCCGATCTGCCCGAGCATCCCGGACCGCCCCACACATCGGTCGAGGCCCGGGTCGAGGCGAGCATCTCCATCGACGCGTTCGGGACGGCACTGCGCGAGCTCGACGATCTGAGCCGCTCGGTGGTCGTCCTGCGCGAGGTGGAAGGTCTCAGCTACGAAGAGATCTCGCAGGTACTCGATGTTCCCCTGCCGACCGTGAAGACCCGGCTCCTGCGGGCCCGACGGGTACTGGCCGCATCCCTCGAAGGATGGCAGCCGTGAGGTGGCTCCATCCGTCGACGCGAACGCTGCAGCGGTGGCTCGAGGACGGCACGCCCGCCGACGTCGACAGCCACGTCGCCCTCTGCGCCCGTTGCGCGAACCGGCTCGAGGAACTCGCCACCCCGCTGCCCGAACTGTCCAACGCACTCGCCCGATCACTCCGAGCGCCCGACGACCTCGTCCAGCGACTCGGAGTCCGCATGACCGACGCGATGCGAACCCGTGAAGACCTCCAGATCCTTCTCGAACTCATGGGCGTCCCGTTGGATACGGTTCGCAATCTGATGACGGAGGAAGACCGATGAACGACACGGATCCGAACTGGATCGGCGCGGCGATCGCGGTGGCGGCCGGCATCGCGGTCGGCAGCGTGCTGGCGAGGCTCGTGCGCGGGTTCCTGTCCCGCGAGCGCCGGCCCGAACCCATCCGAGGCGCAGCCGGCGCGATCGCCAGCATGTTCTTCGCCGCCGCGGTGATCGTCGGGCTCATCACCGCGCTCGGCTTCGTCGACGACACCGCGGTCGACGATCTCCCCAAGGACTTCATCGCCTACGTTCCCCGCGCCCTCTCCGCCGCGATCGTGCTGATCGTCGCCAACATCGCAGCGACCTTCGTGGTCGCTGCGCTCGAGCGATCGCTCGGCCATGTCTCCGCCGGCGTTCGCCGACGCGTGCCCCCGATCGCGCGCGGTGCCATCTTGTTCATGGGCGGGCTCATCGCCGCCAACCAGCTCGGAATCGACACCGAGATCCTGACGCTGGCTGCGGCCGCCGTCTTCTTCGGCATCGCCCTCACCGCGGCGTTGGTCGCGTACTCGGGTTCCGGTCCGGTCGCCTCCGAGGTGGCGGCGAGCCGCGCGCTGCGACGCATCCTGCGCGTCGGCGATCGAGTCGACACCGAGATCGTCACCGGCACGATCGTCGAGCTCCACGGCGTGAAGGCCGAGGTGGAGACGGCCGACGGCCGCCACGTGCTCGTCCCCTACTCGTCGCTGCTCGACGCCGTCGTCGGTATCACCCGGGCCGACTGAGCCCGCGCGTCCGGGACCGGGGTACGGCCGAACGCCGTCGCCATTGCGTATCGTGACACCCGTGCTGAGACTCCTCCCCCGCGTCGCCCTCACCCTCCTCGCCTTCGCGCTCGTTGCCGCAGCCTGCGGCTCCGACGGCGACGACTCATCGGCCGACGACTCGACAACCGACTCGACGACCACCACGATCGATGCCGACGACAGCCCCGACACGACGACATCGACCACCACACGCACGCCGGACGATGCCACCGACACGACGACCACCGAGGCCGCGGAGCCGCTCGGCCAGCTCGCCCAAGGCACCCTGACGACCGCCGGGGGCGTCACGGCGAACTGGTCGCTGACCGCATCGACCACATCCCTGTGCTTCGAGGCCGAACTGTCGCACCCCGATCCGGGTGTCAGCGACCGTATCGGTCAGGGTGTGTCGTCATGCCTCGAACCCGATGGCGGACTCGACCAACTCGACTCGGGGCTGAGCGTCGACGTCGGGACGCTCGACGGGGAGAAGACGATCGGCTTCCTCTGGGGCCGTGTCGCGCCGGACGTGATCTCGTTGACGATCGAACACACCGACAGCACACAGACACCGATCGACATCATCGACGGCCCGACCGACGTCGGCGTGTTCGCCTATGTGGTCGAGATCGCCACGATTCCGCCGGTCCAGGACCTCGATGCCGTGAGCGGTACCCAGATCGAAGGCTCCGTACCGATCCGGGGGTTCCTTCGGTCCGGACCGACCTACCCGGTCGTCACGCCCCCGCCCGCAACCACCGCTCCCTCCTATCCGGTGAACTGACCATGGCATCACTTGCGATCGACGGGGCCGATCTGGTCCTTCGCCTCGGGCCATGGGAGCGCCTGGGCGCCCTGCAACGAGACGATCTGCGGGTGCCGGTGTCGAAGATCCGGGCGGCGAACGCCGTCGAGAGCGCCTACGGCGAGGTCCGGGGATTCCGGGTGCCCGGCACGAGCGTCCCCGGTGTGCTGCTGCTCGGCACATGGCGGGCGCGGGGGCGCAAGGACTTCGTCGCCGTCCACGGCAAGGGTCCAGGATGCGTCATCGAACTCGACGACGCACCGTTCGACCGTTGGGTCGTCAGCGAGCCGTTGCCACCGGGGCTCTAGTCGTAGGACGGCGCGTCGAACGCCCCTTCCATGCGATAGGGCTTGTACGGCCCCATCACGATCTGCTCCAGCACACCGATACCGACCCGATCGCCGTAGTAGGCCCGCACCAGATGCTGCACGTGCTGGTTCTCGAACGCGGTCTCGTCGACGTCGGCAAGCGCCCACGACTCGCTCTCCATCGCGAGCTCGCCGTGCCACTTGCCGTGCACCCATTTGGGATGCATGTAGCCGATGCCCTTCATGCGGTACGTGAAGATCGGCTCGAGCGTCACTTCGTGGCGTTCGCCGGTGTCGATCGAGGTCATCGCTATCGTGGCCGCCTTCGCCATCCGGCTCCCGTCCTTGAAGGTCAGCTGGTGTTCGAGGGCCCGCATGTGCTCTGCGGCCTCGTCCTCCACGCCGGGGATCTCCTCGGGCGAGTCGTAGACCGGCAGTCTGGCGCCGACGTTGAACAAGGGCCGACCCTTCCAGTCCTCGAAGAGCTGGTAGTGCAGGCAGACGTCGTCGAAGTGCAAGGGCGCCCAGAGGAAGAACAGGCCGCCCCCGGGATTGCGCGGCTGCGGCGCGCCTCGGGTGTCGCCACCGATGAGCGGCCGGATGCCCCACGACCGGTCCTTGGTGCCCCACGTCTCGTCGCGGTCGAGTTCGAGCCGCTTTCCGCCGAACTCGATCCAACCACTCCAGTGTCCCAGCTGGGTGAACCGTGTGGTGTCCATGTTCTTGCGGATGCCACCCCCACCGAAGTGGTGACGCGGCTCCTCGACATTGCCGGTTCGACCCTCCCACAGGAGGTCGCAGGCGAAGTCGGTCTCGTTGGGTTCGAGCGTCACCCGCAGCGTCCGCATCGGTTCGAGGATGTCGATGTTGAACGGACCGACCCGCAGCTCGCTCGGCTCCGGCGTTGCCCGCGCCGACGCGTGGAAGGCGTACTGATGCCCCTCGTGGACGACGGAGATGCCGCAGTCCTGGATCCCGAGGTGGGG
Source organism: Acidimicrobiales bacterium (assembly GCA_041394245.1). NCBI lineage: Bacteria > Bacillati > Actinomycetota > Acidimicrobiia > Acidimicrobiales > Acidimicrobiales bacterium. Next base: position 356,689 of record JAWKIR010000004.1, on the reverse strand, counting down.
ATAGAGGGCGGTCCCGATCCCGAGGTACATGTCGCCGGCCTTCGAGTAGCCGTTGAACCAGTAGCGCTCGTAGACATCCTTGTCGCTGCTCGCCGGATGGGCGATCGGATCGGGCGTCTGATGGATCGGATAGTCGTCGAATTTGGTCAGCACGCCCCGCAGGTTCGCAGCTGGAGGGTGGCGACGCCAGCCCGTCCGGGCCGCTCGGCCCGATCAGGCGACCGCGGCTCGCCCGCGGCGCGCGGTCCGGCCGGTCGCTCCGGGGAGCGGGTCCCAGCGGAACCGGCGGACCGCCACGACCGCGCCGACCACCAGCCACAGCACCATGACACCGAGGCGGTCCCACAAGATGGCGGGGGCTTCGGTCCACGGCTCCATCGCGTGGGAGAACGACGTGCCGAAGTGCTTGAGCGGCAAGATGTCGGCCGCCACGCGCAGCCACTTCGGTGGTGTCGGCCCGAGGTTGACGAAGATGTTCGAGATGAACGCCATCGGGAGGATGGTGGCGTTCGCGAGGGCCGAGGCGGCCGACGACGACCGAGCCACACTCGAGAGGGCGACCCCGAGGGTGGCGAAGGTGGCTGATCCCACCGCGAACGACAGCAGCATGGCGGGGAACTTGGCGAGCTCGATGTTGACGTCGAACGCCACCACACCGAGCGCGACCATCACGGTCGCGGAGACGAGCGCGATCCACACGGCCGAGAGGATCACGCCGGCGATGTAGATCCACGGCGGCAGCGGGGTGCCCCGAACCCGGCGAAGGATCCCCTCCTCACGACGGGTCGAGATGTTGATCGCGATGTTGGTGTAGGTGGCCGATCCGACGGCGAAGACCGCGAGTGCCGGTGTGTAGAACTGGGCCGCCGTTGTGTCGTCCGGACCGCCGGTGTCGCCCAGGTCGTTGCCGAACAGTGCCACGAACAACACGAGCATGATCACCGGCAACATGAGCGTGAAGAACGCACCGACCGGAACCCGCCAGAAGAAGCGATTCTGGGCCCGGACCTGGTGGGCGAGAAGTCGAAGCGACCGCGTCATGCATCCTCCCCGACGAGACCGAGATAGATGTCTTCGAGGTCGGTGGAGCTCACCGACAGCCCCTCCAGCTCGATGCCGCGGGCCGTGGCCCAGGCGGTGACGTGGGCGAGGTCAGCCGTGGGGGTGTCGGTGGTGATCTCGATGCGTCGATCTCGTCCTCGGCTGGTGCCGCGGAGCGGGTCGAGCAGGCCGCTGAGCGGCTCGTCGACCGAAGGCAGGCCGAACGAGATCCGCGTGCCCTTGCCGAACTCTGCCCGCAGTCGGGCCGCGGTGCCGTCGGCGACGATGCGACCGGCCGCGAGGACCATCACCCGGTCGGCGAGTTGTTCGGCTTCCTCGAGCGAGTGCGTGGTGAGGACCACCGTGCGACCGAGATCGGTCAGGTTGCGGACCAGATCCCAGCTCCGCCGGCGGGCTGCGGGATCGAAGCCGGTCGTGGGCTCGTCGAGGAAGATGAGGTCGGGGTCGCCGATGAGCCCGAGGGCGAGATCGACGCGTCGCTGCTGGCCGCCCGAGAGGGTGCTCACCCGCTCGTCGGCCTTCTCCTCGAGTTCGACGAGGGCGATCAGCTCGTCGACGTCTCGGGGGCGGGAGTAGGCGACTCGATAGAAGTGGAGTACCTCCTGCACCGTGAGTTCCTTGTCGACGCCGGCCGACTGGAGGACGATTCCGAGCCGGTCCCGGAAGCCGGGACCGGCGTTTCCGGGATCGACGCCGAGGACGCGTACCTCACCGCTACTGCGAGCGCGGTGACCTTCCAGGATCTCGACCGTGGTGGATTTACCTGCGCCGTTCGGACCGAGGATCGCGACGACCTCTCCCTCCTCCACCGTGAACGAGACCCCGTCGACGGCCCGGTTGGCGCCGTAGGCCTTGACGAGATCGGTGACCTCGATGGCGTTGGCCATGGTCAGTCGACTTCGGGATTGAGCGAATAGAGCCCCATCACAACGGCCGAGTCGAGCACGTGGCCGGCGACGGCGGCCTCGAAGTCGGCCAGGCGGAACCCGGGCGAGAGACCGAGCGACGCCACGTCGAGCGCGTGCACCGTGAACGTGTAGTGATGCATGATCGAATCGTTGCCGGGCGGGCACGGGCCGTCGTAGCCGCCGTACGTTCCACCCATCTCGGCATCACCCTCGAACCACGACGTGAAATCGTTGGCACCGCGGACGCCGCCGAGCGCACCAGCGTCGACGGGCTTGCCGCGGGCGACGATGCCGCTGCCTTCCGCGGCTTCGGCGATCTCGGTGGTGTCGGCCGGGAGATCGACCAGGAGCCAGTGGGCGAAGGTGATGCGGGGCAGGTCGGCCGGCACCGTGCGCCCCTCCTGGTTCACATCGGTCGGGTCGCTCGGCACGTCGGGATCGGTGCAGGTGATGGCGATCGACTGCGTCCCCGCGGGGACGCCACTCCAGCGCAGCGCCGGGCTGATGTTGTCGCCCATCTCCTCGCCTGCGCAGAACGCATGGCGGGTGGGAATCCGCTCGCCCTCGGTGATGCCGTCCACGGTGAGTTCCATGTGTGTCACCCTATCCAACGGTCGCGACTCGTTTCGCGGCCGATCGGTGGAACACTCTCGGCATGCGTCCGCTCCCGGGAAGGTCCGTCGTCGCCGAGTACGACACCCGCTTCGATGCCGATGTCGGCCGGGCTCGGCTCACCGACGCCGGCCTCGAGTCGGTGGTGCTCGGCGACCCGGCCTACTCGGTCGCCCCGCACCACGTCACCGAACGCGGCTTCCGACTGGTCGTGCGCGACGAGATCGCCGACCACGCGCGCCGCGTGCTCACCGATGACCTCCCACCCGACACCGAGGCCGCCGAGCTCGATGCCGCGTTCTATCAGCGGCGCTTCGCCGACCGACCGAGCTGGGTGCGCGGCGCGACCTGGGCGTTGGGACTCGCGTTCATCGGTCCGATCGCCGCCACTGCGTTGATCATCTCCGTGTGGATCCTGCGCAGCCTGTTCCCGTGACGGGAACAGGCGGCTACATGCCCTGTCCGCCGGAGGTCTCGGCCACGCTCTGCTTGCCGGCGGAGATCCACGGCATCATCGCGCGCAGTTCCTTGCCGACCTTCTCGATCGGGTGATCGTGGCCGGCCTGCTCGAGGGCGTGGAACTTCTCGCGACCGGCGCGCGACTCGGCGACCCAGTTGGCGGCGAAGGTGCCGTCCTGGATCTCGGTCAGGACCTGCTTCATGGTGGCCTTGACGTTGTCGTCGATGACACGGGGCCCCGACGTGAGGTCGCCCCACTCGGCGGTGTCGGACACGCTGTAGCGCATGCCGGCGATGCCCTCTTCGTACATGAGGTCGACGATCAGCTTGAGCTCGTGGAGACACTCGAAATACGCAACCTCGGGCTGGTAGCCGGCCTCGATCAGCGTCTCGAAGCCCGACTGCACCAGACGGGTGGTGCCACCGCACAGCACAGCCTGTTCACCGAACAGATCGGTCTCGGTCTCCTCGGTGAAGGTGGTCTCGATCACACCGGCGCGAGCGCCGCCGATGGCATCGGCGTAGGCCAGCGCGAGGGCCTTGGCCCCACCGGTCGCGTCCTGCTCGACGGCGATGAGTGCGGGCACACCGCCGCCTTCGGTGTAGGTACGGCGCACGAGGTGCCCGGGGCCCTTGGGGGCGACCATGCACACGTCGAGGTTGTCGGCGGGCGTGATCAGGTCGAAGCGGATGTTGAAGCCGTGGGCGAAGAACAGGGCGTCACCCGCGTTCATGTTGGGAGCGACATGGTCCTCGTAGATCTCCGCCATCTCGGTGTCGGGCATCAGCATCATGACGACGTCCGCTTCCGCGGTCGCGTCGGCGATCGACAGCACCCGCAGGCCTGCGGCCTCCGCCTTGGCCACCGAGCCGGAGCCCTCGCGAAGACCGACGCGCACGTCGATGCCCGACTCCTTCAGATTGAGGGCATGCGCGTGCCCCTGCGAGCCGTAGCCGAGGATCGCGACCTTGCGGTCGGCGATCGCGGAACGGTCGACGTCCTTCTCGTAGTAGATGTTCGCCACGGCGGAACCTTCTTTTCTGTCTGGTGAGAGATTGGTTGGTGGTTGAGTCAGTCGAGGGCGGGAAGGGCCACTCGACCGGTGCGCTGGATCTCGGCGATCCCGAAGGGTCGCAGAGACTCCTCGAACTCGTCGAGCCGGGAGGTGCGGGCCGAGAACGACAGCATGAGCTGCTCGCTGTTCTCGGCAAGCACGAACGCCCGCCACTCCTCGATGAGCTCCATGAGTTCCTTGCGGTGTCCGGCATCGGCCGACACGGTGACCAGCATCAGCTCGCGGGAGACGGCGTCGCTCGGCGCGAGCTCGCGGATCTCGACGACGTTGATCAGCTTGTTGAGCTGCTTGACCACCTGCTCGAGCGGCGCCGATTCGACATCGACGGTGAAGGTGATCCGGCTGAACCGGTCGTCGTCGGTCGGAGCCACGGCCAGCGACTCGATGTTGAAGCCGCGACGGCTGAACAGCCCGGCCACGCGAGCGAGCACACCCGGCTTGTTCTCGACAGTGGTGACGATCGTGTGGAATCGGTCGGCGTTCACGACTCGCCCTCCAGCAGGTGCTGCTGACTCGGATCGACGAGCAGCTCGGAATTGGTCGCCCCGGCGGGAACCATCGGGAACACGTTTTCGCGGGCATCGGTCACGAACTCGACCACGACCGGGCGGTCGTTGATCTCGTTGGCCTTCTCGATCGCCGGGCCGACCTCTTCGGGCGCCTCGACCCGGATCGCCGCGCATCCCATCGCCTCGGCCCACTTGACGTAGTCGGGCACCCGCTCCTGGAGGTAGACCTCGCTGTAGCGCTCGTCGTAGAACATCTCCTGCCACTGGCGGACCATGCCCAGGTAGGAGTTGTTGAGCAGGGCGACCTTGATCGGGATGTTCTCGACCGATGCGGTCACCAGCTCCTGCGCCGTCATCTGGAAACAGCCGTCGCCGTCGACGGCCCACACGCGACGATCGGGCATACCCGCCTTGGCGCCGATCGCCGCGGGAATCGAGAAGCCCATCGTCCCGAGGCCACCGGAGTTGATCCACGTGTAGGGATGGTCGAACTGCCACCACTGGCTCGTGTACATCTGGTGCTGGCCGACACCCGACGCCACGATCGTGTCGCTCGGGTTGCCGTCCCGCAGCTGCTCGATGACGAACTGCGGCTTGAGCTTCTCGCCGGGTCCCGACTGCTCGTAGGTCAGCGGGAACTTCTCCTGCCAGCCCGAGACGGTCGAACGCCACGCGCTGCGGTCGGCCTGGACCTCGGCGCCGCCGAGCTCCCGGAGGGCGTGGTTCAGACCCTCGATGACCAGGCGACAGTCGCCCTGGATGCCGACGTTGGCCCATCGGACCTTGCCCAGCTCGGCAGGATCGATGTCGACATGGATGATCTTGGCCGTCGGGGCGAAGCCGTCGAGCTTGCCGGTGACGCGGTCGTCGAAGCGGGCTCCGAGCGAGATCAACAGGTCGCTCTTCTGCATGGCGGTGACGGCGCTGTAGTTGCCGTGCATGCCGGGCATGCCGAGGTTCAGCTCGTGGCTGTCGGGGAACGCGCCACGGGCCATGAGCGTGGTCACGACCGGGATCTGGACCATCTCGGCGAGCTCGCGGAGGGCGTCGGCCGCGCGGGCCTTGAGCACGCCGCCGCCGACGTAGAGGACGGGGCGCTCGGCGTCGCGGATGAGCTCCGCAGCCTGACGGATCAGCTCGCGATCGCCCTCGGTCACGGGCTGGTAGCCGGGAAGCTCCATGTCGGCATCGGTGGCCTGGTACCAGTTCATCGCCGATCGGGGATTCGTCGGGTCGACGATGTCCTTCGGGATGTCGACGAGCACGGGCCCGGGGCGTCCGGTGGTGGCGATGTGGAACGCCTCGTGGATGATGCGCGGGATGTCCTGCGCCTCGGTCACCAGGAAGTTGTGCTTCGTCACGGCCATGGTGATGCCGGTGGTGTCGCACTCCTGGAACGCATCGGTCCCGATGGCGGCATAGGGCACCTGGCCGGTGATGCAGACCATCGGGACGGAGTCGAGGAACGCGTCGGCGAGGGGCGTCACGATGTTGGTCGCGCCGGGTCCGGAGGTGACCATCGCGACGCCGGGGCGCCCGGTGGCGTGGGCGTATCCCTCGGCCATGTGACCGGCGCCCTGTTCGTGGCGCACGAGGATGTGGCGGATCGAGCTATCGATGATCGGGTCGTAGACCGGGAGGATGGCGCCGCCGGGGTAGCCGAAGACCATGTCGACACCCTCGTGTTCGAGGCTCTTGACGAGTGCTTCGCCGCCGGGCATCTGTTGGTTGTCGCTCATTGGACTCTCACTGGATTGCGGTGCCCCGGAAAGGGACAGAGAAGTATGGGCCGAAAAAACGAAACGACCTCCCTTCTGGGAGGTCGAGGCGCACGATTGTCGAAGAAATTCGATCGCGAACGTGCGCTAGCCGAGGCCTACTACGAGGTCGAGGGCGAGCGCGGTGTCCACTCGACGAGTATGACCACTCCGTCGGCGCATGACAACATCGATTCGCGGAGGTTTGCAATCGATGAGTCGCATCGGCGTCTACCCCGGGTCATTCAATCCGCCGACCCGGGCGCATCTCGAGATCGCCGTCGCGGCGCGGGAGACGCACGGTCTCACCCGTGTCGACCTCGCCGTTTCGACCGTCCCGCTCGGAAAGGCGGCCGTCGACCTACCCAGATTCGACGACCGTCTCGAGGTGATCCGGGCCTCGATCGCCGATGTGGAGGGGCTGGAGCTGATCGTCACCGAGGCACAACTCGTCGCCGACATCGCCGTCGGCTACGACGTCGTGGTCATGGGCGCCGACAAGTGGGCCCAGGTCAACGACCCGGCCTGGTACGACCACGATCCCGCCGAACGCGACGCGGTGGTCGCCCGACTCCCCCGCCTCGCGCTGGCCCCGCGTCCACCCCACGACATCCCCGACGAGTACCGGCTGCCCGTGGCCGAGGACCTGCTCGAGATCTCGTCGAGCGCGGCCCGCGCCGGGCGCGCCGACTGGATGACCGATGCCGCCCGGGAGTACCACCACCGCACCGGCGCCTGGTCCCCCCGATGACGGGTCGGTGTGGCGGGTCAGTGTGGCGGGTCAGGGGGAGGGGATGATCTGGTCGAGCAGCCAGGGGATGATCTCGACGAGACCGGAGTCGCTGAGATGGACGCCGTCGTCGCGGCGACTCAGCTCCTGGTCGCTGCCGACCGGGCCCACCCATCCGGGATAGTCGAGCATGACGACGTCGTCGCCCGCCTCGGCAGCGAGTTCGGCGACCATCTCGTTGAGCAGGCTGATCCGGGCCGGATCGTTCTGCGGCGTGATCTCGCGATTGAGCGGGGCCCCTTCGAGGAAGTAGAGCGTCGCGCCGGTCGAGGTGAGGAGATCGATCGCCTCGCCGTACTCGCTGCGCACGTATGCGTCGAAGACCGGCTCACCGACGTGGGTCCATTCGCCGTCGTTGACCCCCGGGACCCGCCGATCGGTCACATCCCACGGGCTGATGTGGGTGACCACGACGTCGGGCTTGAACACCTCGAGAATCGTCGACCACGACACGACGTTGTACTCGGTCACGACGTCGGGATCGACCGGCACTGCCCACGCCGAACAGAGCTCGCCGACCGGCCCCTCGAGTCCCTCCGGCACTCGCTTGTCGCCACCGCGGACCGTGCCACAGCCGATGTGGGCCTCGTTGTACGCGACGATCCCCTCCTCGGGGTTCTCGATCGCCCAGTCGGTGAGGGTGACCCCGATCTGGTCCATCACCGAGTCGCCGACCGTCAGGATGCGGACCGTTTCGGCCTCGACCGGGGCAGCCGGGTCCACATCGTCGTTCTGTGGCTCGGCGGGCGTCGCGCCGAGCCCGTCGGCCGCTTCGACGAACACCACCCGCTCGACCTCCTGCGGCGGCCGTCGCGTGTGCGCCACCAGGAGGCCACCGAGGATGACGATGATCGCAGCCGCACCGGCCAGCCACCCCATGGCGGGGGTCAGGGAGCGCCCACTCAGCGGCCACTGCCGCTTCACGAAGGGCTGCTCGACGAAGTGGAACGAGAGGACGGAGACGATCACCGTCAGGGTGAGGTGGATCCCCAGGAGCGGCCAGCCGGTGATGTTGTCGACCCCGAAGAGCGCCCCGGCCCGTGACGGCGTGAGGAGGAGATAGATCGGCCAGTGGTAGAGGTAGAGCCCGTAGGAGATCTTGCCCGAGTAGCGGAACGGTGGCGACGCGAACAGGCGGTGCAGGGGACTCCACGGTGCGTCCTGGGACAGCCCGAACATCGCCAGCCCGGCCACCACTGCGACGAGGAGGAACCCCCCGTCCTCGAAGAGCCACACATCCCGCTCGCTGATGTTGAGCACCGCCCACAGGTGCCACGCCGTCGCCGGATACGCGATCAACGCAGCGATACGGGTGCCCCACACCGAGCGCGGCGCGCCGTAGAGGTGCACGGCGAGCGCGATCGCGATGCCCACGAAGAGCGCCTGGGCCCGGGTATCGGTGCCGTAGTAGGCCCGCGACGGGTCCTGGCCCTCGACATGGACTCGGGCCATCCACCAGGCCGACGCCAGGGCACCGGCCACCGAGACGGCGAGCAGTATCTCGCGGCCCCGCCGGCCTCCCCAGCGCAGACCGGCGATCAGGAACAGCGGGGCGAACAGGTAGAACTGCTCCTCGATCGCGAACGACCAGACGTGCTTGAGTGGCGACGGCGTACTGAACTGCTCGAAGTAGGAGACGTCGGCGGCGATCTCGTGCCAATTGGCGCTGTAGGTGAGCGCGGAGACGATGGCACCGGTCCAGCGGTCGATGAGGGCGGGATCGTCGACGATCGCGAGATAGATGCTGAGAAAGCCCAGCGCCAGAAAAAGCGCCGGGAACAGCCGACGCACCCGACGTCCGCCGTAGGCGACGAGGTCGATCCCGCCGGTGCCGTCCCACTCCCGCAGGGCGATGCTCACGATCAGGTAGCTCGACAGGACGAAGAAGAGGTCGAGACTGAGGATCCCGCCGGGAACGATGTCGGGCCCGCCCTGAACCGACTGGGGCCGAGCGTGGTAGAGCAGCGGCCCCATGAGCACCCAGAAGCCGCGCATCCCGTCAAAGGTCGCGACATAGCGGAAACGGCGACGCGACGGCGAGGCGTCGGGGGCAGGCGCCGAGGTCGTGGCGGTCACGACGGAAGCGCGCTCGGGGCAGGGACGTGGCGGATCACGGCGTTCCACACGCTAGTGGCCGCGCGAGGATCAGCCCGCTCTGGACCCGGCCATCTCGAGCAGGGCCGGCACCAGCACCCGCTCGGCGAACAACTCGGCCCCGGGGAGGTCGAGATGCAGCCCATCCGGGCGGCTGTAGGTCCCTTCCGATCGGGCGGCGTCGAGGATCTGCCCGAGATCGAGGAGGACGACGCCGGGCGACTCGGCGGCCAGCTCCCGCACGATGTCGTTGTAGACGGCCAGCCGTGCCGGGTCGTCCATGTCGCCGATGAGGCCCGACGGGTCGTCGATGGCCGGCGCCGTGGTGAGTGCGAGCAGGGTGCCGCGGGCCCGGGCCTCGGCGATGCGCGTCCGATAGATGAGCCGCAGGTCGTCCTGCACCTCGGGGTCGAGGATCGAGGCCCACGTGCCGTCGGGGCGCTCGTGGTCGGCCATCACCGATCCGTGGTCGATGATCACGGCGAGGTCGGCACGCACCCCGGTGTCGTCGAGCCCGACCCGACACGGCGCGTCGAAGGAGAACTCGCCGAGGTAGCCGTACGACAGGCGGTAGCGGCGCCACGCGACGAGCTCGTCGATGAGCGCGGAGCATCCCGATGTCGTCCGGTCCACCACCGCGAGCTCGCGTGTCGCGTCGGCCCGCTCCCGCAGCCCGGCGGCGATCTGGGTCGCCGTCGAGTCGCCCAGCACGACCACGACCGGCGGAACGACGATCTTCACCGTCGTGGTCGTCGGAACGGCTGTGGTCGACGGAATCTCGACGGCTTCCTCGCTCGCGGCAACGCTCGGGGTCCCCGAAGCCGACGACGGCGGCGGCTCGGACGGCAGCGGAGCGGGCCTCTCGGAGTCGGGATTCTCCTGGATTGCGGCGGCCACGACCGGTGCGTCGGCGAACCAGTCCGGGAGCTCGTCGGCGAACCCGGCCTCGACGAGGAACGAATCCTCCTCGATCGCGGCGGAGGCGACCCCGAGGCCCACGGCCGCCACCAGTGACGTGCCGAGCAGCACCAGGAGCGGACGAGAGACCACTCGGGCGCGCCGGATCGGGTCCTCGATCATCCGATACGACACCTCCGCGAGCAGCAGCGTCACCGCGATCACGAGCGGGCCGTTCCAGTCGGTCAGCTCGATGAGCGGCCAGTGGATGAGGTAGATCGCATAGGAGCGCATGCCGACCCACCGCAGCAGCGGATCGGCCATCGCCCGGGCCAGGATTCCCGACCCGAGACACGCAGCGATCAGGCCCACCCAGGCCAGCGAGATGAGTGCCGGGAACCCGCGGGTGACGATGGCCTCCGACTCGCCCACGGTCGCTGTCGCAACCGCGCCGACCACGAGCGCCAGCGGCCAGACGATGCCGATGCGAGCGACCGAGGGCCGGCGCCGGATCGCGATCGCCAGCGCGCCGCCGGCGAGGATCTCGGCGATACGGACCGGGGTGGCGAGGTACGCGTCCGTCGTCCCCCACCAGAGCACGTGAGCCGCTGCGGCCACCACGAAGCCACCACCGACGACCGCCGCCGGGCGGCGGGTCAGGCCGATCAGCAACGGGATGGTCAGGTAGAACTGCTCCTCGATCGCCAACGACCACATGTGACCCAGCGGGCGAGCCGTCTGATCGAAGATCGCCGCGTAGCCGCCGGCATCGGCCATCTGGTTCCAGTTGGCGAGGTTGAGCACCGCCCAGAAGCCGTCGCGTGTCACCGAATCACGGATCGTCGCGTCCGTGGTCGCCGACCACACGACCACCACCAGGATCGTGACGAGCGCGGCCGGGAGCAGCCGCCGCACCCGGCGGCGGTAGAAGCGCCCGTAGTCGACCCCGCCGTCGGCGAGATCGTCGACCAGGAGGCCGATCACGAGGAACCCGCTCAGGGTGAAGAACAGGCCGACGCCGAGCCAACCACCGGGCAGGAGATCGGGCCAGAGGTGGTAGACGACGACGGCGATGACGGCCACGCCCCGCAGCCCGTCGAGCGCCGGAATGTGGCGTCGGGACTGTGGTGCGGGGGGCGCGTCGCTCCGCACGGTCGTGCGATTCCGATCCCCCGGTGCCGGCTCGGCCATTCCCCATCTCCTCGCCGCACAACCGTACCAACGGGGTTTCGTGGCGCCTGAGTCGAACGGCCCGTAGCCTGCGGCATGCGCGGGATCCGATGGACGCCGACGGACCGCGAGATCCTCCGCCTCGCCGTGCCGGCGCTCGGCGCCCTGATCGCCGAGCCGCTCTACATCCTCGCCGACACCGCCGTCGTCGGCCGGATCGGCACACCACAGCTCGGCGGCCTCGCCCTGGCGTCGTCACTGCTCCTGATCAGCCATGCGGTGTTCATCTTCCTCGCCTACGGCACGACCTCGGCCGTCTCCCGCCTGCTCGGCGCGGGCGAGCACCGGCGCGCCGCGCACCAGGCCGTCCAGTCCCTGTGGCTCGCCGCAATCGTCGGCTGCGGTCTCCTCGTGGCCGGTCTGGTCTTCGGACCCACCCTGATCGGTCTGCTCGGCGGCGAGGGCGAGGTCGCGACCAATGCCGAGGTGTATCTCCGGATCTCGATGTTCGGCGTCCCGGCCATGCTCATCGGCCTCGCCGGGGTCGGCTACCTGCGCGGGTTGCAGGACACCACTCGACCCTTCTACGTGGCCCTCGGCAGCGCCGTGGTCAACCTCGTGCTCGAGCTGGTGCTCATCTACGGGTTCGACCAGGGCATCGGAGCGTCGGCCCTCAGCACCGTCGTCGCACAATGGGTCGCGGCCGCCGTCTTCGTCGTCTGGATCCGAACTGCGGTGGCAGCCCATCACGTCACCCTCCGGCCCGATGCCGGAGTCATCCGTGAGCTCGCGGGCGACGGGTTCCACCTCTTCGTGCGCACTGCGGCGCTCCGCGGCAGCCTCACGGTCACGCTCGCGGTCGCCGCTCGCATCGGCGACGACGATCTCGCCGCTCACCAGATCGCCTTCGAGATCTGGAACCTGCTGGCCCTCACCCTCGACGCGATCGCCATCGCGGCCCAGGCGATGATCGGCAGAGAGCTCGGGAGCGGCAACGCGCAACGCGCCTGCGCCCTCGGGCGCCGGATGACGCAATGGGGCGTCGTCGCCGGGCTGGTCCTCGGACTCGTGCTGCTGGCGACGTCGCCGCTGCTCCCCCACATCTTCACCGAGGACGCCGCCGTGCTCGGCCTCGCATCGTTCCTCCTCATCCACGTCGCCGTCTCGCAGCCGGTCGCCGGTGTGGTGTTCGCTCTGGACGGGGTGCTCATCGGCGCCGGCGATCTCCGCTACCTCGCCTGGGCGATGTGGGCGGCCGCGGTCGTGCTGATCGGAGGCGGCCTGCTCGTTCTCCAACTCGACGCCGGTATCGGCTGGCTCTGGGTCGCGCTCCACGCGTGGATCCTCACCCGGGCCGTGACCCTGCTCGCCCGCTTCCGAGGCGACGCCTGGATGGTCACGGGTGCGACCCGCCGCTGATCAGCCTGGGTCGATCGCGGGAACACAGTCTGGCGAACTCGCGAGGTCGAGGTCGGTCCCGCACTCGCGCAATGTCGCGATCCACTCCTGCAACAGCGCGTCGACGTCGACCAGCGCGTCCGGCGGGGTGGCGTACTCGAACGTCGACCGTCGTTCGCCTGTCGCGTCGCGCACCACGACCCAGCCCGATCCGCCGTCGGCGCAGTCGGGGCAGCCGTAGGTCTCCTGCAGGGCCTCGGCCGCGAGACCGGCCTCGAGATCGTCGAGTCGCGCACGACCCACGTCGGTCAGCTCGCCGATGACGATCTGATCGGGGAACTCTCCATCGGAGATGTCGTCCCAGGCCCGACGGGTCAGTTGCACGTCGGTCCCGTCGATCTCGATCTCGGTGAAGCAGTACCCGAAGCACATCCCGAAGGAGAAGCCGCCCCGCACGACCCCGAAGGGCTCGGCGACGGGCGCTGCGGGTTCGGTGACGCAGTCGGTGCCGACCGCGATGACGGCACTGCTCTCGCAAGCGGCGAGCGCGTCGCTCACCCCGCGACGGAATGCCTCCCAGTCGGACAGCACGTCGGGTGCCGCGCCGAACTCGTAGGTGACACGGCGCGCGCCGGCGACCGGCACGAGGTCGATCCAGGCCGCGCCACCGTCGGCACAGTCGGGGCAGCCGTACACGTCGTCGAGCGGTGTGCCGCTCAACGCGGCCTGCATCGTGTCGAGTCGGTTGCGGGCATCGTCGCTCAGCCGGCCGGTGGCGACCACCGACAGCGAACGGTCCCAGGAACGTCGTTCGATACGTACCTCGGTTCCCGAGATCTGCAGTTCACCCACACAGAGTTCGCTGCACTCTCCGAACGAGTAGCCGCCGCCGACGATCTGCGGTACCGGCCCTGCAGGCGCAGGGTCGCCCGGTGCCGTTGTGGTCGGTGTGCCCACGTCGGTGGTCGCGTCGCCGCAGGCCGCAGCACCCAACACCATGGCGACCAGGAGACCGAGGAGAACGGGGCGCGTACGACGAGGAGACATACCGATCAGACGTCGTCGTGCCGGCGCTGGTTCCCGGACTCAGCTACCGGCCTTGCGATCGAGGATCTCGGCGACGGCCTTCCCGTCGGCCTGACCCTGCGTGGCCTTCATGATCTGGCCGGTGAAGAAGCCCTGCATCTTCTTTCGATCGCCGTCGTCACCCGTCGTGAACCGCGCCCACTCCGCTGAGTTGTCGGCGATCAGTCGATCGACGAGCGTCTCGAGCTCGCCGGTGTCCATCGCCTCGAAACCGCGTGCATCGGCATGCGCGGCTGGTTCGCCACCCTTCTCGGCCAGATCGGCGAGGACCTGCTTTGCCTGGGTGGCAGTGAGCTCGCCCGTCGACTCCATCTCGATCAGCGCGGCGAGCGACGACGCGGTGACCCGCGACCAATCGTCGAGCGCGAGGTCGTTGACCAGCCGGGTGACGACCTTCTCGGCGTCGGCCCCTGCGGCGATCGCATCGAGGGCCAGCGTGTCCTGCCCCCGCTCGACGAGGAGTCCGACGGTGTCGGGGCCCGCCCCGGTCGCATCGGTGAGCGCGGCTCGTCGAGCCGATGGCAGCGGCGGCATCGCCGCGTCGATCGCGGCGATGACCTCCGGGCTCGGCTCGAGCGGAACCAGATCCGGTTCCTGGAAGTAGCGATAGTCGTCGGCGTCTTCTTTCGACCGGCCGGCCCGGGTGCGCCCGCCCTCCTCGTCCCAGTGGCGCGTCTCCTGATGCGGAGCATCGCCGCCGGTCCAGAGATCGATGTGGCGCCGCGCCTCGAACTCGATGGCTCGGCCCAGCGATCGCACCGAGTTGATGTTCTTGATCTCGCACCGCGTGCGCAGCTCGTCGGAGCCGTGGGGGCGGACCGAGACGTTGGCGTCGACGCGCATCGATCCCTCTTCCATGCGAGCGTCGGACACGCCCGTGGCCAGGAGGATTCCCCTCAGCTCTTCGACATAGGCCTTCGCGTGCTCGATGGTGCGGATGTCGGGTCTGCTGACGATCTCGACCAGGGGAACGCCGGCGCGGTTGTAGTCGACCAGCGAGTAGAGCGCGTCGTTGATCCGCCCGCCGCCGCCGACGTGGGTCGACTTTCCGGTGTCCTCCTCGATGTGCGCCCGTTCGATCCCCACGACGAAGCCGTCGCTCAGGACCATGCGACCGTCGGAGTTGGTCGGCTGGTCGTATTGGGTCGTCTGGAAGTCCTTCGGCATGTCCGGGTAGAAGTAGTTCTTGCGGGCCATCACCGAACGGTTGACATCGCAGCCGAGGGCACGGCCCAGGATCATCGCGAGCTCGACGGCACGCCCGTTCATCACCGGCAACGAACCCGGCAGGCCGAGACACGTCGGGCACACGTTGGTGTTGGGCTCGGATCCGAACTGGTTCGCACAGCCGCAGAAGAGCTTGGTGGCGGTGTCGAGCTCGACGTGGACCTCCAGGCCGACGATCAGCTCCCACCCGTCGGGAAGGGTCGGCTCGATCGGTGTCTCGGCGGTTGCCGCAGCGGCGGAGAAGTCGGTCATCGTGCACCTCCGGCGGCGGCCTCGAGTACGGCGGCGACTTGGAACGTCAGATCGTCGTCCAGGGCGGGTGCGAGCACCTGCACGCCGACGGGCAGGCCGTCGGTGCCGACGCCGAACGGCACCGAGATCGCCGGCTGCCCGGTCAGGTTGGAGGGAATGGTGCAGACGTCGTTGACGTACATGGTCATCGGGTCGGCGGTGCGCTCCCCCAACGGGAAGGCGGTGGTCGGCGCCGTCGGGGTGATCAACACGTCGACCCGCTCGTAGGCGGCGGCGAACTCCCTCATCATCATCGTGCGGACCTTCAGGGCCTTGCCGTAGAAGGCGTCGTAGTAGCCCGCCGACAGGGCGTAGGTACCGAGCATGATCCGTCGCTTCACCTCGGGACCGAAGCCGGCCGTGCGGGTGGCGGTGTTCATCTCGCCGGTCGTGGGGGCGTCGACCCGCAGGCCGTAGCGCACGCCGTCGTAGCGGGCGAGATTGCTCGACGCTTCGGCCGGCGCCACCAGGTAGTAGGCGCTGAGACCAAGGGTGCTCGAGGGGACCGAGATCTCCTCGATGGTCGCCCCGGCCGCTTCGAGGGCGTCGACAGCCTCCTCGGTGCGCGCGATGACGTCGGGTGACAGACCGTCGACAGACCCTTCGCCGCCGAACAGCTCACGCACGACACCGACCCGCAACCCATCGACACCCCGACCGAGCGCGGCCGTGGCGCCGGGCTCGAAATCCGCAATCGAGGTGGAGTCGAGCGGGTCGTGGCCGGCGATGACGTCGAACATCAGGGCGGCATCGGCGACGTCGGCCGCGAACGGCCCGATCTGATCCAGCGACGAGGCGAACGCGATGAGCCCGTAGCGGCTCACGGCGCCATAGGTCGGCTTCATCCCGACGAGACCGCAGAACGCGGCGGGTTGCCGGATCGAACCGCCGGTGTCGCTCCCGATCGCCAGCGAGGAGAACCCCGCTGCGACCGACGCCGCCGAGCCACCGCTGGAGCCTCCGGGCACCCGGGTCGTGTCGAGCGGGTTCCGGGTCGGCCCGAACGCCGAGTTCTCGGTCGACGAACCCATGGCGAACTCGTCGAGGTTGGTCTTGCCGACGATCACGGCACCGGCCTCGCGCAGGCGAGTGACGACCGTGGCGTCGTAGGGCGGCCGCCATCCCTCGAGAATCCGCGACGAGCACGTGGTCGGGATCCCCCGGGTGCACATGTTGTCCTTCAGGGCGATGGGGACACCCGCAAGTGGTCCGAGGTCGCGGCCGGCGGCGACGGCTTCGTCGACGGCTTCGGCCTGCGCACGGGCCTCGTCGGCGGTCACGATGTTGAACGCATGGATCTCACCGTCTCGCGCCTCGATCCGCCCGAGGTGCTCGTCGAGCACCTCCACCGCCGACCGCTCGCCGGCTCGCACCGCGGCGGTGATCGCCCGGGCGCTCACGGCTCCTCCCCCAGCACGGGCGGCACACGGAACCGGCCGGCCTCGGCCGACGGTGCCTGGGCGAGCACCTCCTCGCGGTCGGCCGATGGCACGACGCGGTCGGCTCGCATGACGTTGACGATCGGAAGCGGGTGCGATGTGGGCGGGATGTCGCCGACGTCGAGCGCCTCGATGTCGGCTGCGTGCTCGAGAATGTCGCCGAGTTGGCCGGTGAAGAGCTCGATCTCGTCGGCCGTCAGATCGAGTCGGGCCAGCCGGGCGACGTGCTCGACATCGTCCCGGGTGATGCGTTCAGACATGCAGACGAGGATACGCAGCCGAAGCGCGGACGCTGCGGCCGGTTATCGTGCCGATCGTGAGCGCGTACCCCTTCCTCAGCCCCGAATGGATCCTCGCCGTCGCGGCGATCCGCGACGAGTACCGCGACCGCGTCGGCCCCACCGAGGTCGCCATCCGGGCCAACGTCACCGTCACCGAGGCCCCGTTCGAGGAACCGACCATCCATGGCCACGTCGACACGACCGGCGGGACGATCTCGCTCGACCAGGGCCATCTCGACAACAGCGACTTCCAGGTCGAGGTCCGTTACGAACTCGCCCGCACCCTCTTCGTCGACCGGGATCCCCAGGCCATCCTGGGCGCGCTCCTCGGAGGCCAGGTGAAGCTCACCGGCGATTCATCGAAGATCCTCGGCCTCGCAGGAATGGCAGCCCCGCCGTCGGGCGACTCCGAGGCGGCGTCGCTGACGCGCGAGATCGCCCACCGGATCGACTCCGTCACGGCGCACTGATCCGACCTCAGCCGGGCGGTTCGGTGACGATCGTGATCCGGGTGCCGGGCAGGTGGAGCTCGCCTGCCCGCGGTGTGGTGAAGAGGACGGGCAGGGCAGTGTTGCCCTCGATCTCGACCACGAACCCGAGGGCACGGAGTTCTTGGTCGGCTTCGGAAACGTCGAGGCCGGCCAACTGCGGCACCTCGATCGGCTCCGGGCCGAGCGAGATGAACACCGTGACGACCTGATCGACGTCGACGACCGCACCCGACGACGGTTCGAACCTGATGACCGACCCTTCCGGCACGTCGGTCGAGTACTCGGTCTGCTCCGCGGGAACCAGTCGCAGATTGAGCAGGCGCTCGCGGGCCTCCTCGGCGTCGCCGGATTCGGGCAGATCGGGAACGGCCCGCGACATCGGCCCCTCGGAGATCAGCAGATCGATCGCCTCATTCGGCTCGGCCTCGGTCTGGCCCGGGCCGAGCAGCACCTCGATCACGCTGCCCTCGGCGATCGTCTCGCTCTCGCTCGTGCTGACCTCGCCCACCCGCAGCCCGACGGCCTCGAGACGGGCGGCAGCGTCCTCCTGGGTCAGCCCGACGAGGTTCGGGACGGGGATGAGCTCCTCGCCGCCCGAAACGATAACCAGGAGGATCTCGCCCTCCTCGAGATCGACTCCGGCGACCGGATCGGTTTCGAGCACCTCGCCCGCCGTCGTACCGTCGCGGCGGATCTCGTCGAGGCTCAGGAGCCACCCGAACTCGGTCGCGGCCGAAGCGGCGTCGTCGGCGCTCGCTCCCACCAACTCGGGCACCTCGTGCGTCGTCGGCTGGCTGTTGCGGAAGGCGATGAAGCCACCGACGACGGCGGCGATCAGCGCGAGGACGGCCACGACCAGCCACGGCCAACGTCCGGTGACACCATCGTCCTCTGCGGGCGCGGCGGGTCCGGGTGTCGACGGTGCGGCCGACGACCCGTGCGCCACCAGCCGGGTGCGGTCGCCCCCGGCCTCGTCGATGACCGGACCGACGAGCGGCAACATCGACGGCCTCGGGAGATCCTCTGCCGCCTCCATGAACCCCCGCACGAACTCACCGGCAGTGGGGCGTTCGGCCGGATCGAGCACCCCGGCCCTGCGCAGCGTCGCGGCGAGCGGCCCGAGCTCGGCACTCGGCTCGAAGGGCTTCTCGGCCCGCGCCATCAGGGTTGCGATCGTCGTGTCGGCCGCGAAGGGCAACTCGCCGCTCACGGCTTCGTTCACGAGCAGGGCGAGCGCGTACACGTCGGCGGGCGGACCGACGCGTTCGCCACGGGCCTGCTCGGGGGCCGCGTAACGAGCGGTGCCGACCATCGAGCCGTCGGGCTCCGTCCATCCGGCCTCGGCCAGGGCCCGGGCCAGCCCGAAGTCGGCGATGCGGAGTCGACCTCCCTCACCGAACAGGAGGTTGGCCGGTTTGATGTCGCGATGCACGAGACCCTGGGCATGGGCGTATTCGAGGCCCCGAGCGGCCTCGAGTCCGACGAGGAGCCCTTGTGACACGGTGAGTCGGTGCCCGGCATCGAGCATCGACTGGAGACTGCCGCCACCCAGATACTCACTGACGAGGTACGGGACGTCGTCGTTGCCCCAGTCGTAGACCCCCAGGACATGGGGATGGTTCAGCGAGGCAGCCGCCTGGGCCTCGGCCCGGAAGCGGCGCAGGAAACTGTCGTCGGCGGCCAGCGCCTCGTGGAGGACCTTGACCGCGACGCGGCGACGCAGCGTGATGTCGTCGGCCAGGTACACGCGCGCCGACGCACCGACCCCGATGGGGGCGATGATCCGGTAGCGCCCACCGAGGACGCGACCGATCTCGGCATCGGAGTTGTTGGTGGCCATCGCTGACAACGTACAAGCACCTCGACCACCGACGGTGGCTCCCCCAGCCCGAGGTAGCGGTCGTTCATCTGGCAGGATCAGTCCATGGGCCGCAAGCAATACCTGATCTTCGCCGCACTCCTCATCGCCGGGATCAGCATGTTCGTCGGCGCAGGCCTGATCGGTCGGTCCGATCCGCCCGATGCCGCGTTGCGGATTCCCGGGGTCGAGGCGCTCATCCCCGAACGGGGCGACGAGGTCCTCCAGCAGCAACAGGTCGGTATCGATCTCGAGCCGGGCTACGTCGTGCGGTCGTTCACGATCTCACCCGATGCGCGATGCCTCGAACCCGTGGAGCTCGTCGACTTCGTGCGCCCGACCGATGGTGTCAACCTGTTCGTCTACCAACCCGGCGACGGCCTGCCCGTCACTGCGCTGTCGCCCGACGACAACTGTGTTCGGATCACGATCGAGAACATCCAACGCCCCGGCGAGCTCGCCGATGTCGAGTGGGCGTTCACGGTCAACTGAGCCGGTCGACCAACGCCCGCAGTTCCGCCATCGCGGGAACGGGGTCGTCGACGACGATCCCGTGCATCCCGATCGCTCTCGCCGCCTCGACGTTGGCCACCATGTCGTCGAGGAAAACGGTGTCGGCCGCCGCGACGCCGAGCTCCGCCAGCGCGTGCTGGTAGATGGCCGGGTCGGGCTTGCGCAGGCCGACGGCCGAGGAGTCGACGACGACGGACATCACCTCCATCGGCACCAGCGTTCGCCACCCTCCTCCCTCTGACTCGGAGAACTCCTTGACGTTGTTGGTGATGATGCCCATGGCGATACCGCGTCCGTGCAGCTCGAGGACCGTCTCGGTGACGATGGTGCGGTCGTGGGGGTCGTCGCCGAATCGGCGGAAGAAGTCGGCGAGGGAGAGCTCGATCCCGAACTCGGCGATCGACGCTTCGATGTCGCCCCACGCCTCCGCGAGCGGGATCTCGCCGCGCTCCACCCGATGCCAGGAGTGGTCACCGTCGAGGTGATAGGGCCCGAAGATCGCAGCGAAGACGGCATCGGCATCCAGGTCGTGCTCTGCCGCCACCGACGCGATGGCGTCGACCGGACGACCCGAGAACACACCGCCGACATCCCAACAAATTGCTTCGATCATGATCCGACAGCGTGGTGCCCGACTCCCCCCGGGACAAATCCGGTCGAGGTCACCGGGGAGCGAACGGCCGGGCCGACCAGAACGTGACGATGTCGTCGGCTGTTTCACGGGCCCGCAACAGGTCGAAACGGGTGGCGCCGGTCGGGTCGGCCCGGTGCCCCAGAACCAGCGGGATCCCGCGACTGCAGTGCCGCGACCACATGGCGAGTGTGTAGGCGCCGACATCGTGGATCACCACGGTGTCGCCTGGTGCGACCGGGCCGAGATCAGCCGAACGGGATGTGATGTCGCCGGCGAAACACAACGGTCCGCTGACCGTCCAGTCGGCGGTCCCGGTCGACGGCGTGCCGATCGTGCTGAAGCGATGGCGCCAGTGTTCGGACTGGTACACGGGTCGCAGGAGGAAGTCGGCACCGAGATGCAGGACCGCGATGGGGCCGTCGGGGGTCTCCTTGACGTACTCGACCGTCGAGATGGCCCACCCGCAATTGGCCTGGATGGCCCGGCCGAACTCGGTGACCAGCGTCGTGTCGGTGTCGAACAGGCTCGGCGCAGCTGCTCGCACCGCGGCAGCGAAGGCCACCGGATCGGTCGCGCCCTCGCCGGTGTAGTCGGTGGTCGCGCCGCCGCCGATGTCGACGATGTCGAATTGGTGGCGCCCGAGCGCGTCGTGGAGCCGGTCTCGAAGCGCAGCGGTGGCCGCCGCCGCGGCCGCGTGCGCCTCGAGCGAGATCCCTTGTGACCCCACGTGATGGTGCAGGCATCGGATCCACGGATGATCGGCGGCCCGCGGGACGAGTCCCTCCAGCACATCGTCGACACCGATGCCGAAGCGGGATCCGCGTCCGGCCACACTCGTCATCGGGATCGTCCCGGCGCCCACCATCGGGTTGACGCGGAGCCCGACGATCGACGTGGAGTCGTCGGGTCGGAGCTCGATGATCCGATCGAGTTCGACGAAGTTGTCGGCGTTGATCCGGATGCCGAACTCCAGCGCGGCGCGCAACTCGGGAACGGTCTTCGCAGGCGAGTCGAAGACGATCCGGTCGGGCGGGCAGCCGGCGGCGAGCGCGAGCTTGACCTCTTCGAACGACGCGGCCTCGAGGCCACACCCTCGCTCGACGACGACCTTCAACACCTCGACCAGCGGGTTCGCCTTCATGGCGATCGAGTGCAGGGTCGCTGGTGGAAACGCCGCTGCGAGCTCGTCGAGACGCGCTTCGAGGAGGTCGAGATCGTGGAAGAGCACCGCCGTGTCGAGCTCGCCGATCAGCCCCTGACGGCGGGCGTCGTCGACCACTCGGCCGATCTCGTCGTCGCTGGGCCGACGATGCCACGCTCCGTCGTTCACGAAGCGCTCCGGTCGCCGCCGACCCGTCCGACGAGGTGATCCAGCTTCTGCACCGTCCGGGTGATGTCGTCGGTCAGCGCATCGAGTCGATCACCGAAGGTGGCGCCGGTCGCCGACATGACACAGGTCCGGATGATCTCGCGGGCGCCGACGGCGAAGCGCAGCACCGACGGAGACGAGGCGCCACCGAGCGACACCGGCTGGCCCATCTCCGCGCGCAGACCGGCGATCGCGGCCGGGACCGGTGGTCCTCCGGGCGTGGGGGCGATCGGGTCGCGCATGGCGAGCTGCAGACGACGGAGCTCGTCACTCTCGAGGAGGACGCCATCGCGCCCACGACAGGTGAACGGGAAGACGGTGGTCTTCGACTCCAGCAGGCGGGCGACGTCGTTCTCGACGAGCGGTGGCGGCACGGCGTCGAGATCGAGGTGCTCGGACGCCGCGATCCTGGCCGGGAAGGTGGTCTGCACGTGGCGCAGCACCTCGAGCCGGAGCTGGGCTGGGACCGAGTAGTAGTCACGGATCTCGGCGAGCGCAGCCCACCATCGCAGGAGAAGCCCGACGTTCGACGACTCGTCGAGTGACGCACGCGCGCCGACCCACGACTGCGGCATCATCGCCGGGGTGAAGTAGTCGCTGAACCCGTCGGGAAAGGCGTCGATACCGAGATCGCGACGGCCCGGCACGTGTGGCACGAGCACCGCGCCGGCGAACGGCGGACCGCCGAAGAACTTCGACCCGGTGGTCATGGTCACATACCCGCGAGCAAGCGACTCGCGCAGTCCGCGCCGACTGAACCGCCCCTGTGCTGCATCGATCACCACGTCGACGCGGTCGGGATGGGCGGCGACCAACTCGTGCACGGTCGACAATGACGGCGCGTGGACGCCCGTCTTGCTGTGGGCGATGACGTGGAGCAGGACGTCTCGACCCTCGGCGATGGCCTGCCGGGCGACGGCACGGACCTCGTCGTCGAGTTCGTCCTCGTCCCTCGGAGACCCGTGGGTGTCGCGGACACCGACGAACACCGTGCGGACCCGATCGGCGATTCGGGCGTCGATCGGCTCCCCGACCACGGCGGGACGCCCCGACGGGGTGGAGGTGTCGAAGTGCCGGCCGGCAGCCGCCAGCGCCGTACCCGATCCCGCCTCGGGAGCGCCGACGACGACGCTGGTGAGGGGCCGCTCGCCCATGCAGACGAGAAGGGCGATCAGCTCGGCGTCGGTGCCCGAGGGCGTGATGACGACGTCCATCGTCTCCGCGTTCGTCATCGAGACGTTGGCGACGATCTCGATCCGCACCCGCTCGTAGAGGTCGTCGAGGGCCCGGTCGATCAGGGCCGGCTCGAGGGCCCCCAACCACCCGTGCAACCGCTCGGCCGCAGCGAACGCATCGACCGAGAGCGTGGACGAGGTACACGAGCCGAAGGTCAGCAGGCCCCGCTCCGGCGTGTAGGTGTTGCCATAGCGGTTGCGACCGCTCGCGCCCGGCGTGTGGCGGGAATCGCCGCCGGTCGCGAGCAGCTCCGCGGTCGAGAGATCTCTGAGTGCCACCGGGTCGAGCGAGAGAGTCATCGAGTTGGTCGCTCCCAACTTCCTTCGATCCGCTGGCGGTTGAGTTCGTCGAGCAGGATCGGGCCCGGATCCTGCCACCCCTCCGGCTTGAGGATCTTGCCGTCGTCGCGGCGGATCACGCGTCCGTCGACCACCTTTTGCATGTTGGCCCCGTGGACGATGTCGAAGATCCGATCGAGGTTCATGCCGTGGCGGACCGCCGTGTCGCAGATGTAGTAGATCGCGTCGACCAACGCATCGGCCTGCTCGGCGATGTCGGTCGCCTCACGAAGTTCCTCCAACTCGTCGTTGACCATCTCCACGACGAACGCGACGGCAGCCGCGTCCATCAACTGTGGGGTCGCCGGGTTGTTGCCGTCGTGGCAGGCGTCGCTGAACTCCTTGACGGCGGTCGTGTAGGTCATGATCCGATCCCTTCTGGCAGCGTTCCGGTTTCGAGCAGGTGGACGAACGCGGCCTCGTCGATGATCGGCACTCCGGCCTCCTCGGCCTTGGTCACCTTCGACGCGCCGGGATCGCCGCCGATCACCAGGGCCAACGTCTTCTTGCTCACGCTGCCCGGCGACTTCCCCCCGCGGGCGACGATCGCCGCCTTGGCGCCGTCGCGGGTGAAACCTTCGAGGGTGCCGCTGACGACCACGGTCTGTCCGTCGAGCGTCTTCTCGAGCGTCTCGTCGACCTGAGCAGCCGCCATGGTGAGCCCGGCCGCTTCGAGTCGATCGACGAGGTCGCGTGCCGCGTCCTGGGCGAACCAGGCGTGAACCGCCTCGGCGATCACCATGCCGAAGCCGTCGACGGCGGCGAGCTCCTCCACGGTCGCCTCGACGATGCGATCCATCGTGCCGAAGGCGGATGCCAGCGTCTGCGCGTTGACCTGGCCGATCTCTGGGATACGGAGTCCGAAGAGCAGATTCCCGAGCGGCTTCTCCTTCGACACCTCGATCGCGTGGCGCAGATTGTCGACGGACTTCTGCTTGAACCCGTCCATCTCGAGGATCGCGTCGAAGTCGAGGGAGTAGAGATCGGCGACGTCGTTCAACAGGCCGGCGGTGACGAACCGGTCGACGTTCTTCTCGCCGAGGAACTCGATGTCCATCGCGTTGCGGCTGGCCCAGTGCTCGATACGCCCCCGCACCTGGCGCGCACAGTGGAAGTTGACGCAGTGGGTCGCCGCGACACCGGCGGGCCGAACCAGCGGCTCGCCACAGACCGGGCAGTTCGTCGGGAACTTCCACGGTTTCGACGCCGGGTCACGTGCGGACAGGACAGGACCGACGACTTCGGGGATCACGTCGCCGGCGCGGCGCACGATCACGGTGTCGCCCGGCCGAACGTCCTTGGCCGCGACCTGATCCTGGTTGTGCAGCGTCGCCGTGCCGACGGTGACCCCGCCGACGAAGACGGGATCGAGCACTGCGAACGGAGTGGCCTGCCCGCTCGGCCCGATCGACACCTCGATGTCGAGCAGGGTGGTCGTGCGTTCCTCCGGCGGCAGCTTGTAGGCGATCGCCCAACGAGGGGCCTTCGCGTCGGCGCCGAGTTCGTTCTGCAGGCGCAGGTCGTTGACCTTGACGACCACACCGTCGAATTCGTAGTCGAGATCGTGACGGCGGGCGTTGAGTTCCTCGACCCTTCGGGCCACGTCCTCGATCGACGTTCGTGTGACGGTGTGTTCGTTGACCGGGAAGCCGAGCGTGCCGAGCCACTCGAGCGTCGCGGTGTGGGTCGGCAGGTCCGGTGCCC
Source organism: Acidimicrobiales bacterium (assembly GCA_041394245.1). Taxonomy (NCBI): domain Bacteria; kingdom Bacillati; phylum Actinomycetota; class Acidimicrobiia; order Acidimicrobiales; species Acidimicrobiales bacterium. The sequence goes on along the minus strand of JAWKIR010000004.1, from coordinate 331,490 downwards.
CGTCGACGACACCGAGTTGGTAGCAGAAGAACGAGAGCTCACGATCGGCGGTGACCGCAGCATCGATCTGGCGGAGCGAGCCGGCTGCGGTGTTGCGGGGGTTGACGTAGAGCTTCGGCACCTTGCCTGCCGCCTCCGCCTCGGCGACCTGGCGGGCGTTGAGCGCCGCAAAGCTCGACAGCCGCATGTAGACCTCGCCCCGGACCTCGAGCACCGCAGGCGCGCCCGGTGGCAGGGTCGTCGGGATGTCGCCGATGGTGCGCACGTTGTGGGTGACGTCCTCACCGACGGCGCCGTCGCCGCGGGTCGCCCCCTGGACCAGCACGCCGTTCTCGTAGCGGAGCGAGATCGCGAGTCCGTCGAACTTCAGCTCCACCGAGTACTCGGGAACGGCGCGACCCTCGAGACGCCGCTCGACCCGTCCGCTCCACGATCGCAACTCGTCGAGGTCGAACGCGTTGTGGAGCGACATCATCCGGACCTGATGGCGAACGGGAGCGAACGCCGAGTTGATGTCGCCGCCGATGCGCTGTGTCGGCGAGTCGGGGGTCACCAGTTCGGGGTGGGCCTCCTCCAGATCGAGGAGCTCGCGCAGCATGCGGTCGTAGTCGGCATCCGGGATCTCGGGAGCATCGCGCTCGTAGTACGCCTCGGCATGGCGGTCGATCACGGCGCGAAGTGCAGCGATTCTCTCGGCGGGACTGTCGGCAACCATCGGCCGTGACCCTACCAACGCGGGTGGGCAGCAGGAGGGGTGGTGTGGGAGCGTTGCGTCGATGATCGAACGACTTCGCGGACAACCCGAGAAGCTCAACGGATGGCTCGCCTTCATCGTGTGGGTCGTCCAGCCCTTCACGCTCGGACCGCTGCTGGGGGAAGCCCTCGACCCGACGCGTGATCTGTTCCGAACCGCATGCAGCTGGGCGCTCTGGCTGGGGTGGCTCGAGGTGCTCGTCGCCCTCGCCCTACCCCGGCCCATCACGCTGACGGTCACCCGCATCGGGGCGACGGCGACGGTCCCGATGGCCGTGTGGGCGGCCGTCGGGACGGACGAAACGACGCTGACTGTCGTCGGTCTCCTGAGCGCCATCGCGGCGGCGGGGGTCGTGCTCGCACCGACGTTCGCCGACCGGTTCATCGACGGGGTCAGCTACGGCGAGGAGCGCCGTTTCGCACTCCGGCCGCCCGGCCCGGTGCTCGTCGGGCTGCTGGTCCCGACATGGGCCGTGGTGGTCGCGGGCGCCTGCGCCGGTCCCCTCCTCCTCGCCGACGAGCAGTGGGTGCTCGGCGGAATCCTCACCGTCGTCGGCTGGCCACCGGCTGTCCTCGGCGCCCGGGCGCTGCACCAGCTCACCAACCGGTTCGTCGTCTTCGTGCCCAACGGCTTCGTGGTCCACGACCTGACGGTGATGCGCGAACCAGTGCTGTTCCAGTCACGCGAGATCGCTGGACTCGCGCCGGCGCTCGCCGACACGGCGGCCGACGACATGACCGGCGCCGCGCTCGGACTCGCCCTCGAGTTGAAGCTCGCGGCGCCGGCGACCCTCCCGATGGTGGCAGGCCGCAAGGAGACCGAAGACCGCGATGTACGCGCCCTCCTGATCGCCCCCAGCCGTCCGGCCGCCGTCATGACCCTCGCCCAGACCCGCGGCTTCCGAATCGTCTGACAGGTACCCATCGACAAGGCATCGCCGGGGTAAGTATTTCGGGGTCAGACACCAATACTTTCTCGCGGGCAGGGGTCAGCGATCGATGCGAGAAAGTATGGGTGTCTGACCCCTAGATACCTTCTGGGGGGCGGGTGGCGATGCCGCCGCCGATGACGATGTCGTCGGCATAGGCGACGATGCTCTGACCCGGGGCGATGCGTCGGTGCGGTGCGCTCCACTCGATCGCGCCGTCGACGACTCGCCCGGACTCGGCGGTGCCGTGGGCGCTGCACTGGAGCAGCACGTCCCCGACGCCCTCTGCGCCCGTCCACATCCACGACTCCAGTGGGGTGACCGAAGTGAGCAGATCTGCCTTCTCGCCAACGGTGACGGTGCCCCCGGCCGCGTCGACATCGATCACGTAGCGCGGGTCGGTGCCGCCGGCGAGGCCGAGCCCCTTGCGCTGGCCGATCGTCACCAACTCCACCGACTCGACCGCACCCACCGCAACGCCATCGTGGTCGACGACCGTCGCCGGCCTGAGCGGGATCCGATCGCCGAGGAACGCCTTGCGACCGTGCTCGTTGGTGATGAAGCAGACGTCCTGGCTCTCGGGCTTGTGTGCCGTGCGAAGATCGAGCTCGGCGGCGATACGGCGCACGTCGGCCTTGGTCATTCCCCCGAGCGGGAGCAGGAGGCGGGACAGCACCGATTCGTCGAGCACGTGCAGCACGTAGGACTGGTCCTTGGCGGCATCGGCACCCCGGGCGAGCCGCGGACCGTCGGGGGTGCGGACGACGCGAGCGTGGTGCCCGGTGGCCACGGTCGCGAACCCCAGCGCGTCGGCCCGCCGAAACAGCCGGTCGAACTTCAGGTGGCGGTTGCACTCGATGCACGGATTGGGTGTGCGGCCGGCCGCATGGTCGGCGACGTAGGGACCGACCACGTCGCGCTCGAAGTCGTCGCCGAAGTTGAAGACGTGGTGTTCGATACCGAGGCGGTCGGCGACCCGGCGGGCGTCGTCGACATCGCTCACGGCGCAGCACCCGGTGTCGCTCGGTCCGCCCCAGAGCTTCATGGTGACGCCGACGACCTCGTGACCGGCCTGCTGGAGAAGGGCCGCCGCCACCGACGAATCGACGCCGCCCGACATCATGACCATCACGGGGCCGGCCGGGGTAACCCCGGGGTCGGTGATGCGGTCGGAACTCACATGATCAGCGTAAGTTCTCCGGCATGACTCGACGCACCCGCATTCTCGGAGTCGGCTCCTACGTGCCCGACCGCATCGTGACCAACGACGACCTGAGCCAGTGGATGGACACGTCCGACGAGTGGATCAGGACGCGGTCCGGAATCGAGGAACGCCACTGGGTGGAGCCCGACAACACGACCACGAGCGACCTCGGACTCGAGGCTGCCAACAAGGCGATGGCCGCAGCAGGCGTCACGCCCCAAGACCTCGACATGATCGTGTTCGCGACCCTGAGCCCCGACCACGAGTTCCCCGGTACGGCCTGCTTCCTGCAGGCCAAGCTCGGCTGCCCCGAGATCCCTGCGATCGAGGTGCGTCAGCAGTGCAGCGGCTTCGTCTACGGGATGGCTCAGGCCGACATGTTCATCCGTGGCGGAATGGCCGACACCGTGTTGCTCGTCGGTGCGGAGATCCACTCCAAGGGCATGGACATCTCCGATGCCGGTCGCGATGTTTCGGTGCTGTTCGGCGACGGGGCCGGCGCTGCAGTGCTCCAGGCCACCGAGGTCGACGACCCCGACACCCAGCCCCACATCTATTCGTCACACCTCCACGCCGATGGCACCTATGCCAAGGAGTTGTGGATCGAGGGCCCGTCGATGACCTACGCGCCGAACCGCTACAGCGGTGACTGGATGGAGCGCGGCGCCCACTGGCCGAAGATGAACGGCAAGACGGTCTTCAAGCACGCCGTGACCCGCATGCCCGAGGTCGCGATGGAAGCGCTCGACGCCAACGGATTCGTGGTCGACGACGTCGATCTCTGGATCTTCCACCAGGCCAACATGCGCATCAACTACTTCGCCGCGAAGCAGCTCGGCATCGAGGACGACGACAAGGTCTTCAACACGATCCAACGCTTTGGCAACACGACCGCGGCGACGATCCCGATCGGACTCGACGAGGCACTCAAGGCGGGCCGGCTCGAGCCGGGGATGCTCGTGTGCATCGCCGCCTTCGGCGCCGGGTTCACCTGGGCCAGCTCGCTCGTCCGCTGGTAGCGGTGACCGTTCAGGCGTGAGCCACGAGCCGTTCGACGGCGGGCGGGATGAGGTCGAGTGCCGCATCGATGTCGGCATCGGTGGTGGTGTGGCCCAACGACAGCCGCAACGAGCCGGCCGCGATCTCGCGCTCGATGCCCATCGCGGCGAGCACGTGTGACGGGTCCTGCGCGCCACTCGAACACGACGATGCCGCCGACGCGCACAGGCCCTCGGCATCGAGGAGGAACAACAGTGCTTCCGCCTCGACCCCGGCCAGCAGGACGTGGGCGATGCCGGCGGCGACGGTGATGTAGTCGCCGGCCGTCGCGACCGTTGGACGCACCCTCGCACCGAGCCGGTCGACGAGGCCGGCGATCAGCCTGTCGCGCAGCGCACCGAGGCGTTGCACCTCGACCTCTCGGTCGGCGAGCGATGCGTCGACCGCGGCAGCGAACGCGGCGGCACCGGCGACGTCGGGCGTGCCGGCCCGCCGGCCCCGCTCCTGCCCGCCGCCCAGGATCTGCGCGTCGAGGGTGATCCCCTGCCGCACGAAGAGGGCGCCGGTCCCCGTCGGCCCGCCGAGTTTGTGGCCGGTGATCGAGACGAGGTCGACATCGGCCGCCGCGGTTGCGAGATCGATCCAGCTCATCGCCTGCACGGCGTCGGTGTGTACGAGCGCCTCGGGCGCGACCTCGCGGACCACGGCGGTCAGCGCCGGCAGGTCGTTGACCGCGCCCGTCTCGTTGTTGACGGCGATCAACGACACGATCGACACGTCGTCGAGCCCCGTGAGCACGGCGCGCAGCGTGTCGGGGGTCACCCGCCCCCAACGGTCGAGCGGCACGGCCACCCCGCCGGCGTGTTCGACCGGTTCGAGCACCGCGTGGTGTTCCCCGGCCGAGCACACCGCCATCCCGCCACGGGCACCGAGCACCCCGCGGATCGCGAGGTTGTCGGCCTCGGAGCCTCCGCTGGTGAACACGACCTCGGCGGGCGGGCGGCCGAGGGCGGCGGCGATCACGTCGCGGGCGTCGTCGAGGACGCGGCGGGCATGGCGAGCGGCCCGGTGGGATCCGGTGGGGTTGGCGTGATGCATGTCGGCTGCCGCGATCCACGCGTCGCGCGCCTCGCGACGCATCGGCGTGCTCGCCGCATGATCGAGGTAGATCTCACGCTCCATCCCCACAGCCTAGAGACGACCCGCACCGGCGCACGGCAGACTGGCGCCGATGGACGGCTACGGACCCGAGACCTACGGCGAGAGTTTCGCCGACGTCTACGACGACTGGTACGGAGTGGTGAGCGACGTCGCCGCAACCGTCGCAGGGGTGGTGGCCCTCGCCGACGGCGGGCCCGTGCTGGAGCTCGGCGTCGGTACCGGCCGCCTCGCGATCCCGATCGCGGCCACCGGTCTCGAGGTGGTCGGCGTCGACGCCAGCCCCGCCATGCTCGCCCGGCTCGCGACGAAGCCGGGGGCCGACGCCGTCAGGGCGATCGAGGCCGACATGGCTGCCCCTCCGGTCGACGCCGGTCACTTCGCCGTGGCATTCGCAGCCTTCAACACCTGGTTCAATCTCACCGACGACGCCGCGCAACAACGCTGCGCGGCATCGCTTGCGGCGGCCCTACGCCCCGGCGGGTGCGTCGCCGTCGAGGCCTTCGTTCCTCCGCTCGAAGGCATGAACGACGGCGGGGTGTCGGTCCGCAACCTCACCGCCGATCGAGCGGTGATGAGCGTGTCGCAGCACGACGCCGATGCGCAACGCATCCAGGGCCACCACATCGACATCTCCGCCGCCGGCATCGTGATGCGACCCTGGGTTCTGCACTATCGCACGCCCGAGCAACTCGACTCGCTCTTCGCGGCGCACGGTTTCACGCTCGAGCGCCGCAGCGCCGACTGGACCGGAGGGCACCTCGGACCCGAGTCCGATGCCCATGTCAGCGTCTATCGCCTCTCCTGAACGCGGTCGGGCATCACCCCGGTTCACCGGTGAGCAGGGGGATCTGCGGCCACTCGCGGGCGCTGCGCTTCATCTCGCTGAAGCCGGGCCATCGGGCGAGCGTCATGACGGCGTCCCACAGATCGCCTGCCTCATCGGCGCTCGGCACCCGGGAGATCACCGGCCCGAAGAACGCCGGGCCATCGTCGGCCAACGCCACGATCGGTGTGCCGACGTCGCGCCCGGTGCGACCGAGCGCGTCCTCGGTATCGGCCCGGATGATGTCGTCCTGCGACTCGTCGTGGAGGTGGTCGGCGAACGAACCGTCCAGGCCGCACGCGACGAGGGCGGACCGCGTGGCTGCTTCCTCGTCGTAGCCCGAGAGGATGTCGCCCGAGCCGTCGGGCAGCCGATTCCAGATCCCCTCGCCGAGCTTCGTGTAGAGCGGTCCCATGAGGGCCCGCCCTTCGGCGGCACGGACCGCGGCGGCCACCCGCAGGCCGCGAAGGCCGAGCGCGTGGAACTCGGGGTACCCGGGCGGGAAGTCCTTCTCGTAGTCCTTGTCTTCGTTGAGGATGCGCAAGCCGATGAAACGCCAGTCGACATGAAGGTCCCGCTGTTCCGCCACGAGCGTGACCCACCGGCTCGTCACCCATGCGAATGGGCACACGGGGTCCCAGAAGAACTCGAGGTCGAACGGTCGGTCATCGGAAGGATCGGTCACCTGGAAGAACCTAGCGAACCGACCCGACGGACCGCATCCGCCGGCCTCACCCGGCCCGTAGGGTTGCTCGATGGCTCGCATCCGCGTCGAAACCGAGATTCCCGCATCACCCGCCGTGGTCTGGGCCGATGTGCAACACATCGACCGTCACGTCGAGTGGATGCACGACGCGGAGTCGATCACCTTCACCTCGTCGTCCACCGCCGGCGCGGGCACCACGTTCGACTGCGCGACGAAGGTCGGGCCTCTCCGCCTCACCGACAAGATGGAGATCACCGAGTGGGAACCGGAGGCGGTCATGGGCGTTCGCCATGTCGGCCTCGTCGAGGGTTCGGGCCGATTCACGCTGACGGCAACCGCCTCCGGCGGCACCCACTTCGCGTGGGAGGAGGATCTCCGCTTCCCGTGGTGGATGGGCGGCCCGCTCGGCGCGCTGGTCGGCGGTCGGGTCCTGAAGCTCATCTGGCGCCGCAACCTCCGGCTGCTCGCCGCCCGCTTCTCCTGATCGCGCAGAAGACAGGCTCAGAAGACGGGATTGACGGCGAACGCGGTCGCGGCGACACCGAGCGCCACGGCGAGCGCCGTCGCGATCACCGCACCGACCCACGGCTTCTGACCAGCCCGCACCATCCCGATGTAGACGGCCCCGATGGCCGCACCGGCCACGAGGCCGCCGACGTGGCCGCCGACCGAAATCCGCGGGATCGCGAACGTCAACAAGAGGTTGAGGGCGAGCACCTGACCGATGCCGCTGGTCCAGATGCTGACACCGGCGGCGCGTTGGATCACCGCGACCGCCCCGAAGAGACCGAACACCGCACCCGATGCGCCGACGGTGAACGAATCGGGGTCGAGCAGCATCACCCCGGCGGCGCCACCGAGCAGCGAGGCGACATAGAGCGCGATGAAACGTGGCCGGTCGAGCGCCCGCTCGAGCTGCGGGCCCAGAATCCAGAGCGCATACATGTTGAAGCCGATGTGGATGATGCCGTCGTGCAGGAAGCCGGAGGTGAACAGCCGGTAGACCTCGCCGTTGGCCACGCCGATGGCGAAGCCGTCGCCGCCGAAGAGACCGAAGTCCTGCAGCACCTGACCGCTGATGCGCTGGATCGAACCCGACTGCGACGAGGACCACAACCAGGCCGCCACGTTGATGCCGATCAGCACTTTGGTCACGATCGGGTCGAAGACCGGCGGTCCACGGAAGACCTGTTGCTTGCCGCCCTTCACACATTCCGGGCAGTGGAAACCGACCGAGGCCTGATGCATGCACTGGGTGCAGATCGGCCGATCGCAACGTTGGCAGACAACACCGGCCCGGTTGCCGTCGTGCCGATAGCAGGTCGTGATCCCGGACTCGTTCGACGACTCACTCACCGGCAACACGGTACCGCCTGCGTTGACGGCAACTGACGGCACGACGAAGTTCCCGACGGCCGAGCGGCTCCGGCAAGTAGCGTCAAGCGTTGTGAACCGCGACCTCACCGCCACCACAGATCTCGCGAACACCGATCTCGCCGACCGACTCGACCAGCTGGCTCAGACACCGAATCTTCTCGTGGCCTGCGACTACGACGGCACGATCGCCCCGATCGTCGACGATCCCATGAAGGCACTGCCGCTCCGTGAGACCAGCGTCGCGCTCCGTAGCCTCGCGAATCTCGCCCAGACCGAGGTCGCGGTCATCTCGGGCCGTTCGCTGCGCGATCTCGCTGCCCTCTCCCGACTGCCCGCCGAGATCCACCTCGTGGGTTCGCACGGCACCGAGTTCGACATCGACTTCGCGCTCGAGCTCGACCCCGAGCTCCGCGCCCTACGCAACCGCGTGGCCGATGAACTCCTGGCCCTCGCCGGATCCCACGAAGGCGTGACGCTGGAGAAGAAGCCGGCATCGATCGCCGTGCACTACCGCAACGTCGAGCCCGAACGGATAGACGACGTGCTCGCCGACCTCGACCGGATCGCCGCTGCGGCCCCCGACCTGACCGTCCGCCACGGGAAGATGGTGTGCGAGTTACTGGTCATCCCCACCGACAAGGGGCGGGCGCTCGCCACCGTGCGCGCCAATGTGGGCGCGACCGCGGTGTTGTTCCTCGGCGACGACGTGACCGATGAGGACGCGTTCGCCACCCTCGCCGGCCCCGACGTCGGTGTGAAGGTGGGTGATGGAATCACGGCAGCCGCGTTCCGGGTCTCGACCCCGGACGAGGTGGCTGTGCTGCTCGCCAAGTTGTGCGCCCGGCGCTCGGAGTGGCTCGCCGGCGCCGGACTCACCGCCATCGAGGACCATTCGATCCTGTCCGATCAGCGGACGGCCGCGCTCGTGACCCCCGACGCCCGCATCACCTGGATGTGTGTTCCCCGCATCGACTCCGCCGCCATCTTCGCCGAGATCCTCGGCGGACCGGCCGCCGGCCACTTCTCGGTCCGCCCTTTCGAGGGCAACGGCGAACCCACGCAGGCATACATCGACGACTCACTCGTGCTGCGGACGCAATGGGCCCAGATGTCGGTGACGGACTATCTCGACTGCTCCGAGGGCCGACCGAACCGGATGGCCGGCCGGACCGACCTCGTCCGGATGATCGAGGGGTCGGGCTCGGCGGTCATCGATTTCGCGCCCCGCCTCGACTTCGGTCGATTCCCGACCAAGATCGAGGTGCGCGAGGGTGGTCTGGAGATCGTCAACGCGCACGACCTCGTCGTCCTGCGGTCCCCCGGAGTCGAGTGGGAGATCGTCGATCACGGCATGCACCAGACGGCGACGGCGACGGTCGATCTGAGTGTCCGACCGATCACGCTCGAGCTCCGGTGCGGCACCGGCTCGCTGCGCCCCGACCGGTCCGAGGAACCCGAACGGCGCGCCCGTACCCATGCGTTCTGGGCCGATTGGGCCCGCCAACTGAAGTTGCCCCCGGTCGAGACGGGCATGGTCCGCCGCTCGGCGCTCACGCTGAAGGCGCTCTGCTACGGACCCACTGGCGCGATCCTCGCCGCCGCGACCACGAGCCTGCCCGAGTTCATCGGCGGTGTACGCCAGTGGGACTACCGCTACTGCTGGATCCGCGATGCTTCGCTCTCCGCCGCCGCGCTCGTGAGGCTCGGGTCGATCGAGGAGGCCATGGAGCTGCTCGACTGGCTGCTGGGGGTGATCGAGACGAGCGACGTCGGCCCCGAACGGCTCTCACCGCTCTACACGGTCGATGGCCAGCGACTGCCACCCGAAGCCTCCATCGACGAACTCGCCGGCTATGCCGGTTCGCGGCCGGTTCGTGTCGGCAATGCGGCCGATCACCAGGTGCAGCTCGACGTCTTCGGTCCCGTGCTCGACCTCATCCACCGCTTGGGGGCGATCGATGCCCCGCTGTCGACGAAGCACTGGCGCCTGGTCGAGGATCTCGTCGGCGCGGTCGATCAGCGCTGGGTGGAGCCCGACCAGGGCATCTGGGAGGTCCGCTCCGCTCCCCGCCACCACACCAACTCCAAGGTGATGTGCTGGGTCACCGTCGATCGGGCGATCGACATCGCCGAGAACGTCTTCGGACGAGAGCGACCCGAGTGGCACGACCTGCGACGCCGCATCGCGGAGGACATCCTCGCCCACGGGTGGAACGAGACCGTGGGCCACTTCACGACTGCCTATGACGACACCGACATCGACGCGTCGGTACTGGCCGTCGGCCTGTTCGGTCTCGTCGCGGCCGACGACCCTCGCTTCGTCGCGACGGTGCACGCGGTCGAGACGTGGCTGCGTGACGGCGACACCGTCTACCGCTACACGCACGAGGACGGGCTCCCCGGCGAGGAGGGCGGCTTCAATCTGATGACGAGCTGGCTCATCGACGCCAAGATCCTCATCGGCGACCTCGACGACGCCCGCCACCTCTTCAGTCGCTATCTCGCGCTCGCCGGTGCCACCGGCCTCATCCCCGAGGAGGTCGACCCCCACACCGGGCGCGGCCTGGGAAACCATCCGCAGGCGTACTCGCACCTCGGTCTGATCAACAACGCCTGCAACCTCGCCGAGGCCGGTCGCTAGATATCGCTAGAGCGAGACGGGGCTCTCGCTCATCCCGACGGCGTTGATCTCGACGACCTCGGTGACACCTTCCACGCGATCCTTCAGGATCCGCTCGATGCCGGCCTTGAGGGTCTGCGTCGAGGCCGGACAGGTGACACACGCGCCCATCAACTCGACAGTGACCACGCCGGTCGCCTCGTCGACGCCGACGAGTGCGATGTCGCCCTCATCGGCCTGAATCGCCGGGCGAATCGCGGTGATGACCTTCTCGACCTTTTCGCGCACGAGTTCCTCCGTCGGGACTTCCACCAGTGTGGCAGGGCAGCAAGGGCAACCACGACGTCGGCCCCGTATTCCCGCGGCGACGAGTTGGCCCGTAGCCTCGAACCATGCACTCGCTCGACATCCTCGCCCATCAGGGCGGATGGGACGAGATCGCGCTGGTGGCCGGCCCGATCGTGGTCTTCGCCGGGCTGTTGGCCGTCGCTCGGCGGCGAGCGCTGCGCCATGCCGCCGCCGCCGGCGCGGGCGGCGGACAGGCCGACGCGGTCGACGACGCCGACGACTGATCTAGACCAGACGGACGTCGGCGCCGATGCCGCGCAGCTTGGCCGCGATGTCGTCATAGCCCCGGGCCACGTGGTGGGCCTCGCTGACGGTGGTCTCACCATCGGCAGCGAGCCCGGCGATCACGAGAGCGGCGCCGGCGCGGATGTCGTGGGCCTTGACCGGCGCACCCGAAAGCCGTTCGACCCCGCGCACGACGGCGTGGTGGCTGTCGGTGCGGATGTCGGCTCCCATCCGGCGGAGTTCGTCGACATAGCGGAACCGGCCCGAGAAGAGGTTCTCGGTCACGATGCCCACACCCTCGGCTGTCGCGAGCAGCGCGACGAGGAAGGGCTTGAAGTCGGTCGCGAGCCCCGGGTACGGCAGCGTGGAGCAATCGCTGGCCCGTAGCCGGCGACCCGAGAACGCCCAGATGCCGCCCGCGTCGGGCGAGATCCGCATACCCATCTCTCCCAGCTTCTGACAGAGCATGGCCATGTGATCGTGACGAGCGCCCTCGACGGTCACCTCACCGCCCGCGATGCCCAGCGCGGCGAGATAGGTCGCGGCCTCGATGCGATCGGCGATCACCGTGTGGTCGGCGCTGTGGAGCTCTTCGACACCGTCGATCAGCAGCGTCGAGGAACCGGACCCTTCGATACGGGCGCCCATCTTGTTGAGCAGCTCGCACAGGTCGGCGATCTCGGGTTCACGCGCCGCGTTGTCGATCACGGTCGTGCCCTTCGCCCGCACGGCGGCCATCAGCAGGTTCTCCGTGGCACCCACGCTGGGGAACTCGAGCAGCACACGGGCTCCGAGCAGGTTCGGCGCCGTGGCGTGGATGTAGCCGTGGCGGGTCTCGAACTCGGCGCCGAGTTCGGCAAGACCTCGGACGTGCATGTCGATGGGTCGGGGCCCGAAGTCGTCGCCCCCGGGGAGCGCCACCCGGGCCTCGCCGCAGCGGGCCAACATCGGACCCAACACCACGATGGAGGCGCGGAACTGTTCCACCAGTTCGTATGGCGCGACGGGTTCGATCACTGACGGGACATCGATGACCAACACCGGCACTGCACCCGATTCGTCCCAGTGCACCTGGGTGCCGGTGGCTCGCAACAGGTCCGACATCAGGGCGACATCGGTGATCCGGGGCACGTTGACGAATCGGTAGGTGCCCTCGGCCAGGAGGGTCGCCGCCATCAGCTTCAGCGCACTGTTCTTCGCGCCACCGACACGAATCGTCCCCTCCAGGGGTCCGCCACCGGTGATGACGAGGTGTTGCTCGGTCGACTCGGGAGGGCAGGGCGCGGACATCGCGTCAAGTCTGCCAGCGAATCGCCGCGGTGACGGCCATCGCGACGACGACCACGAGAAGGAACGGCGCCCTGCGCCAGACGGCGATCGCTCCCGCGGCGACGCCGGCCGAGCGGGCGTCGATCTGCAACGCGCCCTCGAACTCGAGCGTCTGGACCGCGACCAACGCGGCGAACAGCGCCGGCGGGATCAGCGCGGTCATCGCCGGGAACCATCCGAATCGTCCGCCGACCATCGCGTCGGCGCCACCGATCCGACCGAGCACGGCCACGCCGAACCACTTGCAACCGAACGAGCCGATCACGAGGAGCACGATCGCCGACCAGCTCATGCGATCGGCCCTCGGCGGGAGAACGCGAACGCGGGCACGACGGCGAGCGCCGCCACGAGCAGCGGAACTCCGGCGGGGGCGATCGGCACGGTGCCGATCGCGAATGCGGCGCCGAGCAGGGCCGCCACTCGTCCGGGCGCCGTGCGGAGGTGGGGGGCGAGGAGGGCGACGAACGCAGCGGGAAAGGCCGCATCGAGACCCCAGGTCTCGGGCTCGCCGATCACTGCACCGATGAGCGCGCCGGCGACCGAACCGATGTTCCAGAGCGACCACAGCCAGATGCCCGTCCACCAGAACGCGTCGGCGGCGGCGTCGTCGTCATCCTGCACGCTCGCCATCGCTGCGGTCTCGTCGATCGTCAGATGGGTGCCGATCGCCCGCGGGAGCCAGGCCGACGGCAGCAGTCGAGCCACGACCGGTCCGTAGAGCGCATTGCGGGCCGCCAGCAACATGGCCGAGCCGACCGCGGCGCCGCCCGAACCTCCGCTGTCGACCACCGACACCGCGGCGAACTGTGATGCGCCCGTGAAGACCAGCGCCGACATGACGATGATCTGGGCCAGCTCCAGACCGGCGGCGTCGGCGAGCACGCCGAAGGTCAACGCCACGACGCCGACGGCGATCGCCAGCAGCAGCCCCTCCCGACGGTGCGACGCCATGCGCTACAGAAGGCGTTGATGGAGACCGGCGACGAGCTCGGCGATCTCGTCCGCCGCGGCATCGAAGACCGGCTGCTCTCCCCCGCCTGGATCGATCACCTCTTCCCAGTCCTCGAACTCGATCCTGGCCAGCTCCAGACCCTTCACCCGCTCGTCGAGCGTCCCCTCGGCGGCGGGTGCCAGGTCGCGCACCACCCGCTTGAGGCTCCCGGTGATCGCCGCGGCCTCGGGATGCATCCGTCGGATCCACCGCAGGTGATCCGGCTCCATCGCCACGATGACCGAGGCCCGCTCGATGTCGCCGACCGTCAGCTGACGACTCCGGTGGAACGGGTCGCGGATGCCGTGGCGTTCGAGCGCCGTTCGGGTGCGCACGCTCATGATCTGCCCGGGGAGTACGTGGGTACCGCCGCTGTTCACCGAGATCTCGGGCTCGGGACCCAGCAGCACGCGCAGCATGGCGGAGCCCATGACGGACCGGGCCGCGTTGCCGGTGCACAGGAAATAGACGAGCGGTCGCGCCGGATCGTCGTCCGGACGGGGGGCTTCGACAAGGGGCGGCGGTTCAGCCATCGACCCGGCCCCGCATCATCTCGCTCATCTGGTCGAAGTCGACCCGGAGGAAGATCGCTTCCGCGTCGGCGGTCACCCGGCCGGTGTCGTCGCCGACCACGACACAGTCACCCCGCACCCTGACGCGGCGACCTCGCTCCTCGTGGATCCAGACGCGGAGTTCCAGATCGGCGTCGAGCGGCGTGGGTCTCCGATAGCGGATGGTGAGTCGGCCGGTCACCCCGGGAGGACCCCCGTTGAGCCGCTGTCCCCCGCCGAGCAGCTCGTCGAAGAGGCCGGCGAGCACACCGCCGTGCACCGCGTGGGGAGGGCCTTCACGGAGGCGGTCGAGGCGCACCGACCCGATGAGCGCGGGTCGTCCGTCGTCGAGCGAGCCGGCACGGATCGTCATCGGCGGAGCGACGGGGTTGAGGGTGCCGGAGAATGTCGACAGCTCCCGGTTGCGGGCGCGGGTCGAATCGGTGTCGCCCGGTGCGAGCTCGTACCATCGCCGCCTGGGCGCTCCGCCGCCGAGCAGCTCGCGCGCCGCCTCGATGAGCGCCAGTGCCTCCCCGCGTGCGGCCGGCGCGCTTTCGACCGCGTGAGCGATCCGACCGAGTTCCCGTATCGCGGCAACGACCTCTTCTTCGGACACGGTCACGCCGGTGTCCCCAACCGATCGAGAAGGCCCAGCGTGGTCCGCTGCAGCGACGCCGCCGCGACGGCCAGGTTCGCCATGAACTGTTCGGGGGTGGCGATCTCGGAGTCGACGAGATCGGTGATCGTCTTCACGGCCCCGACCGGCACCCCGTGGAGATGAGCCACCCAGGCCACTGCGGCCGCCTCCATCTCCTTGACGACGCCGGCGTTGCCGATGATCCGGTCGCGGTCGGTGGGCGACTCGTCCAGGCTGTCGCCCGTCGTCACGACGCCGATCCCGCAACCGAGCGCCTCGGCGTGGTGCCGCAGGTCCGCAGTCGGCAGATCGGCGTCGCCATAGGCCTGGAAGCCCGGGAGGTCGATCCGACGGTCGTGGCAGCTGACGTGCGGCCAGGCGAAGTAGGTGTCACCGATGTCGGACCCGTTGCGCGACCACCCACCCGCTGTTCCGACCGACAACACGAGTGCGGGACGGGGAACAGTGTCGAGATTGAGGGCGACGTGTGTCGTCAACGCGGCCGCGGTCGTGCCGATCGCGGGCACGCCGGAGACCGGGTCGTCGCCGTTGACGGCCAGGAGGACATTCGGTCGTGTCCCGCTCGCAGGCGCGACCGCGAGTCGAACGGGAAGCGAGGCCGCCCATCGCGGCGAATCGATCGGCTCAGCGCCGAGCGCCGCACGCAGCGGCGCCGCTTCGACTTCCATCGCCATCACCACGACGACCCACGAGTCGACACCTGACGCGGTGGACGAGTTCCTGAGGGGATCCGGCATCGTCGGAGCGTACGCGACGGATCCGACGGCACTCCATCCGTACCCCCACACGTGGCGATCGCCCGCGCGACGCCGATGTGTGACCTACGTCACCCATCATGACGTGCGTCACGCTGCCGGGCTGATCCGCGCACCGGGGGTTACCCTGCCGTCACCACATCGACACGTGTCCCCGTTCGACGCTCCCCCACCGGCAGCCCTGCCGTTCGGGTCCGACGCAGCGAACGACCCAACCACCACTCGACCAAGGACCACTCACCACCATGCGACGAACACCGCGTCTGCGCCGCTTCCTCACCACCGCCATCGCGACGACCATCGCCCTCGCCGCCGCCACACCCGCAGTGGCGGGCGCAACCGGCGGATTCGGCGACGTCGAACACGACGCCTACTACACCGACGCTGTCGCCTGGATGGTGGGCGAGGAGATCACGACCGGCATCGAAACCGGCTGCTTCGGGCCCACGCTCGACGTCACCCGGGGCCAGGTCGCCGCGTTCCTCCACCGCCTCGACGAGAGCTCAGGAAACGACCCGATCAGCACGTCACACCCCTTCACCGACGTCACTGCCACCTACCAGCAGGGCCCGGTCGGCTGGCTGTACGGCGAAGGCCTCACCACCGGTGTTTCGCCCACGAGGTTCGCGCCCGAGCGCTCGATCTCACGCGGCGACTTCGCCGTCCTGCTCTGGCGCTATGCCGGATCGCCCGCGGCCGCGGCCCCACTGCCGTTCGTCGACATCACCCGCGACTACCAACGGGTCGCGGTCGCCTGGATGGCCGAACAGGACATCACCACCGGCACGAGCCCGTTCCGATTCGATCCCGACGGCGCGGTCACGCGAGCACAGGCTGCGACATTCCTCTTCCGTTTCGTCGATCCCGTCGAGGTTCCCACCTTCGCCTCGACCGGAACCTGTACCCGAGATCTCCGCGTTGCCCTGGAGATCGGCGGTCTCACGACCACCGAGGCGAAGTGCGCGGCGCCCTGGCTCACCGACTTCGAGGTCGACTACCTCCTCGATGTCGTGCAGGACCGAAAGACGGCCTCGATCGACCTGATCTTCGCAGCGGCCACCATCGGCGCCGAGTGCCTCACCCCCGATCGCGTCGCCGATCTCAGCCGCATCTTCCTCTGACGCGTCGTCACCCGGCGGCGGGCACCACCGCGCTGAGCTCGGGACTGCAGTCATAGACACCGGGTTCGGTCGGCAGGCGACGCACGAACTCGCCATCCTCGACACCGAGCACCACGGCGCAGCCCTCGGAGCTCCCGTCCGCCGCCAACGCCGGGTGCAGGCCACCCGCCGTCCACGCCTCCTGCGCCGCGCGATCCGTCGCCCAACACTGCGGATCCAGATCAGCGAGACAGGTTTCCGCCGCCGATGCCCAACGCCAGAACTCCGTCGCGGCCAGCAACCCCAGGCCGGTACGAGGCGCAGCGATCCGGTCGAGCAGCTCGGCATGGGCGGCCGTCGCCGGGGCGGCACCGCCGTCCTCGAACGGCAGGAACGGGAGCTCGACGAGCAGCCGATCGGGCTGCGGTGAGGCGAGGCAGGCCTCGTCGTACGCCTCGGCGGTCGCCGTCACGAGCGGACGCCACGACGCGGCCTCTGCCACATCGACGAAGGGCAACACCGCCTGCGCACAGCCGCCGTCGATGTGGACCTGACCGGCTCCGAGGGCGCGGGCCTCGCCGGTGATCCTCCCCCAGTCGGGGACCGCATCGATCGGGTACGTCACCTCGCCGACCACGGTGAGGGCGCCGTCGAGCGACTCGATCGCACGACGGCGTGCCGCCCGTTCGAGCGCGGCGAGCGCAGTGTCGGGGCCGACCAGGACCACGGCATCCGCATTCTCCGGGTCGGTGAAGAACGCAACCAGGTGGCCGTGCAGGCCGAACGGCGTCGTGGGGACGAGGTCGGTACCGGCGGTGAAGAGTGGGAGACCGCACGCGGCTGCGGAGAGCGCTGTTTCGATCTCTTGGAGAAACCGGTGTCCGACCAGCGCGACCGTCTCGGCACACGCCTCCTCGACTCGGTCGACCGCCTCGAACCCGGCTGCGTCGTAGTCGACCACCCGCACGTCTCGCCCGGCGATCCCGCCGCTCGCGTTGCAGAGGTCCACGAGCACCTCGACCATCTCGATGATCCCGTCACCTGCTCCCGGCGTGCCCAGTCCACCACGATCGGATCCCGTGCCGATCGTGACGGCATCGGCCGTGACGCCGGGCCGATCGGGCAGCTCGATCGCATCGGACGGTCGACACGGGATGGTCAGGTCGCCGATCGTGGGATCGGCCCGCTCGGGCGGATCGGTGGGCGGCGGCGGTCGCAGCGTGGTGGTCGTCGTCGAGGAATCGGTCGTGGACGCCGACGACGCGAGGTCGGTTGCCGACGAATCCGAGCCCGCCGGGACATCGTCTCCACTGCAGCTGACGGCCAGAAGAGCGACAAGAACGAGTGAACCGAGCAGACGCACTCCCTGGAGCTATCACACTGCGTGGGCCGAACGGCTCATGCAGGCCGGCATCGGCACCGCAACAGGGTCCGACCGACCCATCCACCGAGCCCGGGTCGGTGCCGATCTCCCCACAGAGACGTCGGGAGCACTGATGAACAACCACCACAACTGCAACCTGTGCGGTGACCGAGACGGCCACGTCCGCGATGGGCGCCTGGGCCGCTACCAGATCACCTGCGAAGCGTGCGAGGCCCGCAGAGGCTCACACCTCGTGAAGACGGTGCACGGCTACGCCAACCAGGCCGTGGCCGGGCGTCAGCCAGTCGCCGCCTGAGCCTCAGATCCCGAGGGCGTCGGCCACCCGGTCGCGGTGCAGCCGCGCGTCGCCGTAGGCCGCCGCCAGCGCCCAGCCCCGCTTCAGCCACAGCTGAAGGTCGTATTCGAACGTGTAGCCGATCGCACCGTGGCACTGGAGCGCAGCTCGGCACGCTCGATCGACCGCGTCGGCGGCCATCGCCTTCGCCATCGACACGTCGCGGCCCCGGATGACGGCATCGTGGGACTCCGGATGCGCCACCGACCACGCCGCCCGGTACACCAGCGGCGCGGCGAACTCGACCCCGAGGCGCACGTCGGCGAGATGGTGCTTGACGGCCTGGTAGCTGCCGACGGGCTTGCCGAACTGATACCGCTCGGCGACGTACTCCACCGTCGCATCGAGGAGTCGACGGGCGACTCCGACCGACTGGGCCGCCGTGCCGAGCGCGGCCCGATCGAACGCCAGCGTCGCATCGGCTCCGATCAGGTCGTCGGACGAGACGATCTCGGTCACGGTGGAGAGTCGACGCGACTGGTCGATCGACGTCGCCGGATCGGCCGACCACGCCGTGGCGGCGACGAGCGCGCCGCCATGGGCCAAGATCAGCACGTCGGCCGCGCCGGCGCCGACCGTGTGGCCGCCCTCGAGGAGCGAGACCGAACACGTGATGTCGCCGGAGATCGCCGGCTCGAGGTGGGCCGAGCCCGCCTCGGCCAACGCCGGCACCGCGATCGCCGCATGTTCCATCAGCGGGTCGGGCACCCCCGCGTAGCCCGCTTCCTCCAGGATGCGGATGAAGTCGACCTCGTCCATGCCGAGACCGCCGGCCGATTCGGGGGCGAGCACCGACAGCACCCCCATCTCGGCCAACGCCGACCAGAGTCCGGGCACCCGGCCGTCGTCGTTGTCCCAGCTCGCGCGCACGGCCTCGGGCGGGCAGAGGTCGGCGAAGAGGTCGCGGACCGTGTCGCGGAACATGTCCTGTTCGTCGGTGAACGTGAACTGCATCGCCTTACCTCCGGGGCAGACCGAGCACCCGCTCGGCGATGATGTTGCGTTGGATCTCGTTGGTGCCGGCGTAGATGGGGCCGGAGAGCGCGAAGACGTAGCCGTCGAGCCAGTCGTTGCCCTCGACGACCTCGCCGCGTTCGCCGAGGAGCCGCAGCGCGGTTGCGTGGAGCTCGAGGTCCATCTCCGACCAGAACACCTTCATGAGGCTCGCTTCGG
Source organism: Acidimicrobiales bacterium (assembly GCA_041394245.1). Lineage (NCBI taxonomy): Bacteria > Bacillati > Actinomycetota > Acidimicrobiia > Acidimicrobiales > Acidimicrobiales bacterium. The sequence goes on along the minus strand of JAWKIR010000004.1, from coordinate 312,070 downwards.
AGCCGATCTCGGCACCGTCCATGAGCTTGGCCGCGATCATGTAGGTCTGCCAGCGGTACGCCTGGGCCCGGATCCACGCATCCGTGACCTCGTCCCGCAGGCGCACGTCGATGTCACGCCCCTGGGCCTTCAGGTCGCGGACCAGGCCGGTCAGACGCTCGGCTGCGGCCATGAAACGACCGGGGCTGCGCAGATTGAGACCGCGCTCGGAACCGGCGGCGGCCATCGCGACCGCCCATCCCTGCCCTTCCTCGCCGAGGACGTGGTCGGTCGAGACCCGGCAGTCGTCGAAGAAGATCTCCGCGAAGCCCGGTTCGCCGTCGAGCCGGCCGATCGGACGGCGCTCCATCCCCGGCGCGTCGGCGGGAACGAGCAGATACGTGAGACCGGCGTGGCGTTCGGCATCGGGATCGGTCCGCACGATGCAGAAGATCCAGTCGGCGAAGGCGCCACGGGAGCACCACGTCTTCTGGCCGTTGAGCACATAGTGATCGCCGTCGCGGATCGCCTTGGTCTTGATGCCGGCGAGGTCGCTGCCCGCTTCCGGCTCGCTCCAGCCCTGCGCCCAGATGTGTTCGCCGCTGGCCATCTTCGGCAGGAAGAAGTCCTGTTGTTCCTGGGTGCCGAAGTTGAAGATCGTCGGCGCGAGGAGGCTGACGCCGTTGGCGCTGACCCGACCGGGCACGCCCGAGAGCCAGTACTCCTCTTCGTAGATGAGCCACTCGATCAGGTCGCAGTCGCGCCCGCCGTAGGCGACGGGCCAACCCGGCACCGACCAGCCTCCGTCGAAGAGCACGCGTTCCCACTTCCGGTGCTCCTCGAACCCCTCGGCCGTGTCCATGGACGCGATGGTGCCGGGGTTGTTCGCGTCGAGCCACGAGCGGCATTCCTCGCGGAACTCGACATAGCGGGGCGCGAGTTCGAGGTCCATCAGCGGAACTCGCCCTTGCGCACACCGTTGGGATCGAACACGTCGCGGATCAGCGCCAGTTCCTCGTCGGTCGGCAGACGACTCTCCGGGACATCTCCGGTGACCGTCAGCTCGAACGGCGACGCGTCCTGGGCCTGCTCGAGGGTGACGCCCGGGTGCAGCGAACGGACCCGCATGGTGCGGTCCTCGGATTCGAAGTCGTAGGCACCCAGATCGGTGACCACCCGGCGGATCTCGAAGTGAGCGCGGCTCGCTTCGGGCAACGCTGCGATCCGGTCGTAGCCGGGACCGGACACCACGTCGACGGTCTCGCTGAATGCCCGCGCCTGGTTCGGCACCCAATACGTGGTGGCGTGGTTGATCAGGTTTCCGGGGGCGCCGCGCATGCCGAGCAGCTGGGCCTTCGGCTTGCGGTACGGGCCGATCGCAGCGAAGTTCTGGTTGCCGTGCCGGTCGATCTGGCTCGCCCCCATCACCACATGACGCTTGCCCGACCAGACCTGGTCGAAGATCGTCCGGAACGGCATGTAGGACTCGACGACGGCATCGCCGGCGTCGCCACCGAACGCGAGATTGCCCTCGATCGCATAGGCGATCGTGTCGGTCAGCATGAGGTCGGGCTCGAAGGTCGCCCGGGCCAACCGGCCCGCGATCACCGGCACCGGTCCCATCGGGTTGCACAGCACTTCACCGTCGCCGCGGAACGCCTCCGCGATCGCGACGATGCAGATCTCGTCGAGTGTGACCTCGCTCGACGTCGGCTCAGCCATTGCTTCCCCACTCATGTCCGGTCCCTCTCCTCGAGCTTCTTCACATAGGCCTCGTGCGATTCGAGCTCGAGCCAGTCGGCCCGGAACGTGTCCCACGCCTCCGGGTCCTTCGCCGTCGCCGCGTACTCGCGCTGGAACGCCTCGTCCCGGCCGTAGTCGGGCGGGCACTCGGTGAAGTGGGCACCCATGGGCGCCTCGACCACCCCGTCGACGTGGATGCGCGGGATCCGCAACGTGTGGACCGGCCCTTCGTCGAGGAACTGCTCGGTCGGGATGATCTTCTCGGCCGACATGTAGGTCTTCTTGCCGGCCATCGCGAAGAGGTCGTCGAAGTAGAGGTCGGGGCCGAGGAACTGCCCGTTCCCCTTGGCATCGGCCCGGTTCATGTGAAGGATCACCGCGTCCATCTCGAAGGCGGGGATGGCCACGAGATCCTCACCGTCGTCGTAGGGCGACCGCACGGTCTTGAGACCGGGGTTCTCCGAGAGCATCGCCGTGCCCAGGCCGGCCCGGGTCGGATAGAACGGCACGCGGTGGGCCGCGGCCATGAGGCCCAGGTAGAACGCACCCTCGTCGAGCTCCATGAAGTCCTCGAGGGTGCCGGCCTGGCGAGCAGCCCGGAAGTGAGGTTCGAGCGGGATCGAATCGAGCGACACGAACCCGTACGTGACCTTCGTGGCCTGTCCCGACGCGGTGAGGATGCCGACGTCGGGACCTCCGTAGGAGACGATGTGGAGGTCGGTCAGATCGCTGCGCAGGATCGCCCGCACGAGCGACATCGGTTTGCGCCGCGAGCCCCAGCCGCCGATCCCGATGGTCATCCCGCTCTCGAGCTCGGCGATGACCTCGTCGTCGGTCATTCGTTTGTCCGGCACCTTGCCTCCTCCACTGACACCTGTCGACCTGACACCGTGTCAGAAACCGCCCAGACGGTAGGCCACGGCTGCGAGTCGTGCGAACACGTGCGGGTAGGGTTTCGGTCATGGCCGACGACGTCACGACCCGCGATCCTCTCGACATGACCGGACGCACGGTGATCGTCACCGGCGGTACCAAGGGTCTCGGTCGGGCCATCACCGAGCGATTCCTCGAACAAGGTGCCAGCGTGGTCATCTGCGCACGGCGTGAACCGCACGCCCCGGTCGAAGCCGGCGGGCGATCGGCCACATTCGTCGCCTGCGACGTTCGCGAACCCGATCAGATCGCCGCAGTCGTGGCGGCGGCGATCGAAGCCACCGGCCGGGTCGACGTGCTGGTCAACAACGCCGGAGGTGCGCCGCCCGCCGACAGCGCGACCGTCTCACCGCGATTCAACGAGAAGATCGTGGCGCTCAATCTTCTGGCACCACTCAACTTCGCCCAGGCCGTGCACGCCCAGATGCAGTCACAGGACGATGGAGGCGTGATCATCAACATCGCGTCGGTGTCGGGCACTCGGGCCAATCCTGCCGGTGTCGCCTACGGCGCCGCCAAGGCCGGTCTCATCAACGCCACGGAGACCCTTGCGGTCGAATGGGGTCCGAAGATCCGCGTGATCGCACCGGTCGTCGGGCTCATCGTCACCGAGGAAGCCCATCTGTTCTACGGCGACGAGGCCGGCATCGCCGCGGTCGGCGACACGCTGGCGCTCGGCCGCATGGGAGTGCCCGAGGAGATCGCCGACGTGGTGCTCTTTTGCGCCTCGCCCCTCGCCCGTTGGGTCAGCGGCTGCACGATCCCGGTCCACGGCGGCGGCGACAAGCCGAGCTACCTCGGCGCGTCGACCGGTGAAGTCACGACGACATCGTGAGGATCTCGATGCGGGCGGTCGCCCTCGCACTGCTGCTGGTGGTGATCTCCGTCGGTCCGGCGGCGGCCCAGGACGACATCCCCGACGCGTGCCGAACCATCATCGGCTGCCCCGATGCCGGCCCGAAGCCGGAGAACCCCGGCGACCGGGGCGGCTACGCCCAGCTGCTGACGCTCGGAGTGCTGACCTGCGGTGTCGGCTTCATCGCCGTGAAGGTCACCCTGGCCGTCCGTGCCGGCGACCGCCGCACGATCACCCCGCCCGACTGAATCGATCAGGGGTCCGGACGTTCGCCGATCTCCGCGAGGCCGTCGCGGATGGCGACGCGCAGACGCCTGGCGAGATCCGGGGTCAGATGGATCACGAGACCTTCGGCGGGTCGGCCGACCTCCTCGACGGTGAGGACGATGCGCGGCGCAGCGTCGTCGTAGTCGTCGCTGATCTGGATCGCCCAGGACACCGGGGCGAGATCGTTCTCCCAACCCGGCGGGATGTCGTCAGGGCCGGCCGGGTAGTCGTCGATCGAGCGCTTCATGCCCCTGTTCTATCGAACCCGCATGATTGTCCGGACTAATACCTGACAAAAATGATCGGAATTAGGTGTATTCACTGCAGACCGAACTCTATGGTGACCTGACAATCCTGACTGTTCCGATCAGAATTAACCAGATTGGCCCCCATGAGCCTCGTCGACACCCCCGTGAACCTCCGTACCCACGCCCGCTGGGACTCTGCCGACGCTGCGACCATGAGCGACCGATTCGAAGGTTGTCACCCTGGGGAGATCATCCGCTGGGCCGTCGACGAGTTCGGTTCGCGGCTCAGCCTGAGTGCATCGTTCGCCGACACCCTGCTGATCGACCTGGCCGTGGCCGTCGACCCCGACATCGAGGTCGTGTTCATCGACACCGGCTTCCACTTCGCAGAGACGCTCGCCACGGTTCGCCGGGCCATGGCCCGCTACTCGCTCAATCTGACCGTCCTGCGGCCCGCCCCCACCGCTGCTGACGTGTGGAACCACGGGAACGACACTTGCTGCGGAAGCCGCAAGGTCGCCCCGCTCGAACGCCATCTCGTCGCGAACGCCGACGCGTGGATGTCCGGCCTGCGTCGCGACGACAGTCCGCAGCGAGCCAACGCGCCGATCATCGATCTCGACATTCGTGGCCTGGTCAAGATCAACCCGCTGGCCGGATGGTCGACGGCCGCGATCGAACAGCACATGCTCGAACACGACGTCCTCGTGAACCCGCTGACGTTCGACGGCTACCCGTCGATCGGGTGCTGGCCGTGCACCGAACCGGCCGACCCCTCCGATCCCCGTGCCGGCCGCTGGGCCGGTTCCGCGAAGACCGAATGCGGACTCCACCTGTGAGTACCGCCTACCCCGTCAATCTCGACCTGTCAGGTCGGCCCGTACTCGTGGTCGGTGGTGGGCCGGTGGCCGCCCGCAAGGTCGCCGGTCTGCTCCGTGCCGGGGCCGCGGTCACCGTGGTCGCTCCCGACGCCGTCTCCGACATCGCCGACGACCCCGACGTGCGCTGGTTCGCCCGCCCGTACCAGCGCGGCGAGGTCGCGTCGTACCGCCTCGGGATCACCGCGACCAGCGACCCGCTCGTGAATGCACAGGTGGCAGCCGACGGCGAGACCGCCGGCATCTTCGTGAACTCCGCCGACGATCCCGCGAACTGCACCTTCACGCTTCCGGCGGTCGCCCGCCACGGCGATCTCCAGGTCGCGATCTCGACCAACGGCCGCAGCCCCGGGCTGGCCCGCTGGCTCCGCCGGCGCTATGAGCGCGAGCTCAGCGGCGGCTACGACCAGCTGCTCGACCTCCTGTCCGAGACCCGGGCCGAGGCTCGTGCCACGTTCGGCACCTCCGAGGTCGAGGGCTGGGACGACGCGCTCGACGCCGACCTGCTCGGCCTCGTGCGCACCGGCCGGATCGAGGACGCCCGCGCCGTGTTGCGGACATCCCTCGGGATCACGGGCGAAGCCGCCCGCGAGGTGCGCTCATGACCGTCCATCTCGTGGGAGCCGGCCCCGGCGACCCCGAACTGTTGACCGTCAAGGCCGTTCGGCTCCTGGAGCGGGCCGACGTGGTCGTCTTCGACCGCCTGGTGGACGAACGGATTCTCGCCCTCGCGGCACCGTGGGCCGAGCTGGTCGACGTCGGCAAGCGCCCCGGTGCTCCGTCCGATGCACAGGACCGCATCAACGACATCCTCGTCGATCGCGGGCGTCGCTTCGACTGCGTGGTCCGTCTCAAGGGCGGCGACCCGTTCGTGTTCGGCCGCGGTGGCGAAGAGGCCCTCGAGCTACGGGCCGCCGGTATCGCCGTCGACGAGGTGCCGGGCATCACTTCGGCCATCGCCGCCCCCGCCGCGGCCGGAATCCCGGTCACCATGCGCGGCGTCAGCAGCGGATTCACCGTCGTGACTGCGCATCAGGACCCCAACGCCGACCAGTGGCTCGACTGGGACGCGCTCGCCAGGACGGGCACCACGCTGGTCGTGTTGATGGGCGCCAGCCGGACCGCATTGCTCAGCGAACGTCTTCTCGCGGCGGGCATGGACCCGTCGACGCCCGTCGCCGCCGTGCACGCGGCCACCACTGCCGAGCAGGACGTGCAGCGCACGACCCTCGCCGGGCTCCCCGACCTCACGGTCGTCAACCCGTCGACTCTCGTGATCGGGGGCGTCGCCGCCCGATCCGTGCTCGAACTGCTCCCGCTCACCGAACGAACCCCCGCCGCCTCCGGCGCCGATCCGCAAAGGGAAGGACCCGTCCGATGACGATCCTCGAACCATCCGTCGAGACCACCGAGATCGATCCCGACATCCAGGCCGACATCGACAAGTTCCGCGAGGTACTCGCCGGCTACCGGTCCGGCGAGATCGGCGAAGACGTCTTCCGCGTGTTCCGACTGACCAACGGCATCTACGGCCAACGCCAGGGCGGGACCAACCAGATGGTGCGGGTCAAGGTGCCGTACGGCTCCATGACCCCCGCACAGTTCGAGATGATCGCGACCCTCGTGGAGCGCTACAGCCGCGGTTGGGCCCACATCACGACACGCCAGAACCTCCAGTTCCACTATGTGCAGCTCGACCAGATCCCCGACGTGATGCAGCACCTCGCGTCGGTTGGCCTCACGACCCGCGAAGCCTGCGGCGACACCGTTCGCAACGTCCAGGGCTGCCACCTCGCCGGCGCCTGCCCCCACGAGCACCTCGACATCACACCGTGGGCCGAGGCCGCCTACCAGCACTTCGTCCGCAACCCGCTCGGCCAGCGCCTCCCCCGCAAGTTCAAGATCAACTTCTCCGGCTGTGAGACCGACTGCGGCCAGGCCATGTTCAACGACGCCGGCGTGATCGCCACGACCCGAGCCCTCGACGACGGAACCGTCGAAGCAGGCTTCCGGGTCTTCATCGCCGGCGGCCTCGGCACCACCCCGTTCCCGGCGATGGCGCTCGAGGACTTCACGCCCAAAGAGGAGCTGCTGCCGACCATCGAAGCGATCCTCCGCATCTTCGAGCAAACCGGCAATCGCGACAACAAGCTGCGGGCCCGCCTCAAGTGGGTCGTCGAGAACCTCGGCTTCGAGGAGGTCCAGCGGCGGATCCTCAACACCCGGAAGTTCCTGCTCGCCTCGTCGTCGTATCCCGGCGGGCTCCCGACCGAGGTCCGCGTCAATGGCGATGCTCCGGCCGGTGTCGGCAATCGCGCCCACGTCACCGAAGTCGGCCAGGGCACCCCGGTGAGCATCGGCGGCGCGTCACCCTATGACCGCTGGTTCCAGGCCAACGTGGTCCGCGGTATCGCCAGCGGACAGGTCTCGGCCTACGCGTGGGCCCAGCTCGGCGACATCACCGCCGACCAGTTCCGCGGGATCGCCGCCGTCCAACGCGAGTTCGACGCCGACATCCGCCTGACCAACCGCCAGAACCTGATCATCCGGGGCCTCGACGAATCGGAACTGCCGGTTCTCTACGAGCGCCTCCGCGAACTCGGCATGGCCGAGCCGGGCGCCGAGTTGGTGCGCGATGTCGTCGCCTGCCCCGGCGCCGACACGTGCAACCTCGCCGTCACCCAGAGCCGAGGTCTCGCCAAGGCGATCGGCGACGCGCTGGACGAGGAAGGCCTCGGCACCGTCGGCGGCCTTCGTATCAACATCTCGGGTTGCACCAATTCATGCGGCCAGCATCACGCGGCCGACATCGGGTTCTTCGGGGCCGAGCGTCGGGCCAACGGCCGCTCGGCGCCCGGCTACCAGATGCTGCTCGGCGGCTATGTCGGCCAGGAGCAGATGCACTTCGGCGACAAGGCGCTGCGGCTTCCGGCGAAGGCCGCGGCCCACGCCGCAGTGCGGGTCGTACGCCGCTTCAATGACGAACGCACCGCCGGGGAGTCGTTCCGAGGATGGCTCGAACGCGCCGGCGGCGCCGCCGCGGTCGGCGCGACGATGAAGGACCTCGACGAGTTCCCCGCCTACGACGACGACCCCGACTTCTATGTCGACTTCGACGAGACCGGCCCCTACGTGGCCGAGATCGGCGAGTCGGAGTGCGCCACCTGAGTACGATCCCAGCGTGGATCCCGACCTCCTCGCCCGCGCCATCGGCAGCATCGACGACGCCAACGAAGGCGATCCCAACCGGATCGACGACCGTCCGCTCGCACAGGAGCAGGGTCGACGCGCCCACGAATGGGTCCTGCGGTTGGACCCGGAGGCGGGCGCGGCCCTCCAACTCGCCGCCCGCGCCCATCACCTTCGGCGCTGGGAGCTCCCTCGCTCCGACTACCCGGAGGGCCGCGACGGCTATCTCCGCTGGCGGCGTGACCAGAAGAAGCGCCATGCGGAGTTGCTCACCACACTGCTGACGGCCGACGACATTCCCGTCCCCCAGCTGCACCGGGCCGTCGAGATCGTCCAGAAGAAGGGGCTCGGCACCGACCCCGAGGTGCAGACGTTCGAAGACGCCGTCTGCCTCACGTTCGTCGAGACGCAGTTCCTGGCCACAGCCGACAAGCTGGCCGACGACGACAAGATGGTCGACGTGGTCACGAAGACGCTCAGGAAGATGAGTGCGGCGGGCATCGAGGCGGCCGGCACCATCACGCTCGACGACCGGGCCGCCGACATCGTGCGCCGCGCCGCAGCCGGGCTCAGCTGATGCCGCCACTCTTCGACCTCGACTTCGAACCACACCACGGCGAACTCGTCGACGTCTCGGCCCTTCTTCGCCGCATGGTCTGCGACAACCCCTCGAAGTTCACGTTCCACGGAACCGGCACGTACGTGATCGGCCACGGCGACGTCGCCGTCGTCGACCCGGGGCCGCGCGACGACGCGCATGTCGACGCCCTGCTCGCCGCACTCGACGGCGAACGCGTCCGTCAGATCCTGGTCACCCACACCCACGGCGATCATTCCCCCGCCGCTCGCGGCTTGGCCGATGCCACTGGCGCCCCGATTCTCGGGTTCGGCCCACACCCTCACGCCGCGACCAGCGAAGGCGACGACGACATCGACGACGACCGCGACTGGGACACCGGCGAGGAACGCAAGGAGCAGACCGCCGAGGAGAAGGCGAAGGCAGCCGCCGACCACGACAAGCACCGACCGGACGTCGACTTCGCGCCCGACCAGCGGCTGGCCCACGGCGACATCGTCGAAGGTCCGGGCTGGACGGTGGAAGCGCTCCACACACCGGGCCACATCTCGAATCACCTCTGCTTCGCCGTCGCCGAGGAGAAGGCGGTGCTCTCGGGCGACCACGTGATGGGGTGGTCGACCACGATCATTCCGCCACCCGACGGCGACCTGCGCGCCTACATGGCATCGCTCCGCCTCCTACTCGCTCGCGACGACGAGATCCTCTACCCCACCCACGGTGGACCGGTGACGAAGCCGGCCGCCTACGTGAAGGCGCTGCACGACCACCGTCTGCTGCGAACCCAGCAGATCGTGCAGCAGCTCGAGGCGGGGCCCCGGTCGGTGAGGGAGATCGTCGAAGTCCTCTACGCCGCCGTCGCCCGGGAGCTGTGGCGGCCCGCCTCGCGTTCGGTGATCGCACACCTGCTCGCCCTCGCCGACGACGGCAGGGCTCGCCCGGCCATCGATTCGGCGTCGCCGATGGCCACCGCCACCACCTGGGAACTCACCTGACGATCAGAGCCCGACCGAGACCTCGACGGGGTGGTGGCAGGCGAAGTAGTGATCGGTGCCCTCCACCTTCTGCATCATGGGCTCGTCGGTGAAGCAGATCTCGGTGGTGTGCTGGCAGCGGGTGTTGAACCGGCAGCCGGCCGGAGGATTGATCGGCGACGGCAGCTCGCCATCGATGTCGCCGTCGCTGAGATCCACCGTGGGCGCCGGCTCGGGAATCGACGCCAGAAGGGCCCGCGTGTACGGATGCCGAGGATGCTCGTAGAGCTCGTCGGCGTTGCCGATCTCACACGCCTTGCCGAGATACATGACGATGATGCGGTCGGAGACGTTCTTGACGACCGAGAGGTCGTGACTGATGAAGAGCAGGGTGAGGCCGTAGCGCTGCTTCATGTCCTCGAGGAGGTTGAGGACCTGTGCCTGGACCGACACGTCGAGCGCCGACACGGGCTCGTCGCAGATCAGCACCTTCGGGTCGAGCGCAAGGGCCCGGGCGATGCCGATGCGCTGACATTGACCGCCCGAGAACTGGTGCGGACGGCGGTCGCCGAACTTCGGGTCGATGCCGACGGCGACCATCAGTTCTTCGATGCGATCCTGCGACCACGAACCCTGCTGGTCGCCCCACACCGCCAGACCCTCGGAGATCACGTCGCGGATCTTGCGCCGGGGGTTGAGCGAGGAGATCGGATCCTGGAAGATCATCTGCAGATCCGGCCGGATGCGACGCAGCGCTTCACCCTCGAGCTCGGCGAGGTTGTGGCCCTGGTAGTCGACGGTTCCGCTCTTGATCGAGTTGAGCCGGATGATCGACTTCGCGACGGTCGACTTGCCACAGCCCGACTCGCCGACGATGCCGAGCGTCTCCCCTTCGGCCACGTCGAACGAGATACCGCTCACCGCATGCACCACCGCGCCACGACCGACGGGGAACTCGACGACGAGGTCCTTGACGGTCAAGAGCACATTGGGATCGTCGCGAAGGGGAGCGTGTCCGGAACCTGCCATCAGGATCCTCCTCCGGCGTAGCCGGTGATGGGAAGCCCGGTGGCCGTTTGTCCGGCTGCGACATTGGCGGCGAGCGCCTCGCGGCCGCGGTCGGTGTTGGCCGGATGGAAGCAGGCGAACTCGTGCATTCCCTTGACCCCCTGGATCTCGGGGATCGCCTCCAGGCAGTCGGGCTGGGCGAACCGGCATCGCGGTGCGTAGGCGCACTGCACGGGCGGGTTGATGAGTTCGGGCGGTCGACCGGGGATCGGCTCGAGCCGGGTGTGGCTCGGCTGGTCGACACGGGGAATCGTGCGGAGCAGCGCATCGGTGTAGGGATGGCGTGAGTCGCTGAACAAGGTCTCGGTCTTGGAGCGTTCGACGATGCGGCCGGCATACATGACCGCCACCTCGTCGCAGCGACCACGGGCCACGCCGAGGTCGTGGGTGATGAGGATCATCGACATGCCCCGCTCTTCGCGAAGCCGGTCGAGCAGGTTGAGCAGGCGCCGCTGAACCGTCACGTCGACCGCGGTGGTCGGCTCGTCGGCGATGAGGAGCTTGGGCTGGCACGCCAACGCCATCGCGATGACCACGCGCTGACGGAGACCGCCCGAGAGTTCGTGCGGATACTGGTGGATCCGCTTGGAGGGTTCGGGTACCCCGACCTGGCCGAGCAGATCCTCGGCTTCGGCCAGCGCCTCCTTCTTGCTGTGACCCAGGTGGTAGCGCAGCGTCTCGGCGATCTGTTCGCCACACCGCTTGACCGGGTTGAGTGAGGTCATCGGGTCCTGGAAGACCATCGTCATCTCGACGCCCCAGAAGTGCTCCTGGCGCTTGGCTGCCAGTTCGCGCACGTCCTTGCCCTCGAAGCGCACCTCGCCCTCGACCTCGGCAGTGCGGGGAAGGAGGTTCATGAGCGTCTTCGCCGTCACCGACTTGCCCGACCCCGACTCGCCGACGATGCCGAGCATCTGGCCCTTCTCGAGTTCGAGGTTGACGCCGTTGAGGGCCTGGACCACCCCGCGGGTGGTCGGGAAGCGGACGGTGAGATCACGGACGACGAGCTGTGGTTCCGACATGGTGCTCCTAGAACGCCGTCTCGCGCACGTCGGTGTATTCCCGTATCCGGTCGCCCGCGAAGTTCAGCGCCAGGATGGTCAAGAACATCACTCCGATGATCGCGAACGCCACGTGGGGGATGTTCTGCAGGTCGCGGATGCTCCGCGACTCGTTGATCAGCTTGCCCCAGCTGAGCCCGCTGGCGTCCTCACCGGCAACCGACAGGCCGAGGAAGGCGAGTCCACCTTCGGCGACGATCGCGATGCCCATGCCGAGCAGGCCGAGGGCACCCATCGGGATCAACACGTTGGGGAGGAGCTCCCGCACGATGATGCGACCGTTCTTGGCGCCGATCA